>CAYVRH010000088.1:0-2410 GCA_964452955.1 uncultured Anaerolineaceae bacterium
CGGTTACGCACGCCAAGGTCTGCGCGTATTGGCCGCAGCCAGCCGAGTGCTGCCGGAAGGTATTGAAGATTACAGTGTCGAAACCATCGAGCAGGAGCTAACCTACACCGGCATGGTCGCCATGCAGGATCCACCCCGACCGGATGTGGCTGAGGCTGTAAGAAAGTGCCACACGGCAGGTATTCGCATCATCATGATCACTGGCGATTATGGCCTCACGGCTGAGAGCATCGCCAGGCGCATCGGAATCGTAAAAGGCGATAAAGTGCGCATCGTCACAGGTGTGGATCTGGAAAAGATGAGCGACACCAACTTGCGGGAAGTGGTCAAGGAACAAGTCATCTTTGCCCGTGTAGCTCCGGAACATAATTAAGGGTTGTTTCAGCCCTGCAGGATGATGGCAACATCGTTGCTGTCACTGGTGATGGCGTTAATGACGCTCCTGCCCTCAAAAAGGCGGACATCGGTGTAGCCATGGGCATTTCAGGTTCAGATGTGGCCAAGGAAGCCGCCGAGATGATTCTGACGGATGACAATTTTGGATCGATCGTGAATGCCATTGAAGAAGGCCGGGCGGTTTACGAAAACATCAAACGCTTTATCACCTACATCTTCACCTCCAATATCCCTGAAGCCGTGCCGTTTGTGCTTTTTGCCCTTTCAGCAGGGTCAATCCCACTGGCAATCAGGGTTATGCAAGTTCTGGCCATTGACCTGGGTACCGACATGTTCCCCGCGCTAGCATTGGCAGCAGACCCGCCCGAAGGTAGTTTAATGCAGACTCCCCCTCGTAAAACCACGGACCACATCATAACCCGGGAACTTCTCTTGAGATCGTACGGTTTCCACGGCATGCTTCAGGCGGCTGCGGCTATGGCGGCTTTCTATTTCTTCTATCACACCAATGGATATCCCGGCCAATGGACACACTTGCCTGACGAGAATTCTGCCGTAGCAAAGGCAATCTACTACCCTGCCACAGCCATGGCACTGGCCTCGGTTGTGATGAGCCAAGTTGGCAACCTCTTCGCCCAACGCTCAAGTCGAATTTCATTTTTCAAGCAAAAGTGGTTCATTAACCCGCTTATCTGGTACGGGATTGCCTTCGAGGTGGCGCTGATTGTGGCCATTGTTTACCTGCCATTCCTCAACACCTTTATCCAAACCAAGCCATTTGCTCCCCATTACTGGCTCTTTTTGATACTATTTATTCCGATGAACCCAATTGCAGATGCCATCCGAAAGTGGTTTGTCGGTCAGAAAGCAAAGAAGTACGAAAAACAAGCCCAAGGAGGTACTTTATGAAGGTACTTATTATCGGATGCGGCCGAGTTGGTTCAGGCCTGGCGAAGAATCTGGTACTGCACGGCGTTGAGATCGCCGTGATAGATAGTGACCCTGCTGCCTTGGCTGCGCTTGGTCCAGCCTTCAAAGGAAAGACCTTTAATGGCCTGGGCTTTGATCAGGACACTTTGATTGCCGCGGGTATCGAAAAGTGCGACGCCTTGGCAGCTGTAACCGGATCCGACGAGGCCAATCTGGTTATTGCACGGATTGCGAAAAGTTATTTCCGCGTTCCCAGAGTATCAGCCCGGGTCTATGAACCGCAGAAAGCCAAAATTTACCGACGCATGGGCATACAAACCATTTCACCGGTCACACTGGGGATTGAACGTATGATCAGCACATTGGTTTACTCCCAGTTGCAGATTGAGCGCATCATCGGTGCAGGGCAGGTGGTGCTTGTGGATGTGGATGTAACAACTAACATAATCGGCAAGACCATGAATGACGTCAACATTCCCGGCGAAATTCAGGTTTCAGCCATCACCCGCAACGGTAAAACCTTCCTGCCGGACCCATCAGTCAGTTTCCAGCGCGGTGATATCGTCCACATGCTTTGCATCACCGGATCCAAAGACAAGGTCACCAAGGCCTTCGCCTAAAAGGAGAATTGCTATGAAAGTAATGATTATTGGCGGCGGAAAAATTGGCACTTATCTGGCCGATTACCTGATTAAAGAGGGGCATGAAGTGCGCCTGATTGAGCAACGTGCCGAAGAATTGCCCAGAATTACCCGTGATGTGCCCAGGGAATTCGTGACCATCGGGAACGGTACTGACCCGGATGTTCTGGAACAGGCCGGTATACGTACCGTTCAGGTTGTGGCGGCTGTTACTGGTACGGATGAAAGCAACTTGATTGTCACCAGCCTTGCCAGATTCCAATTCATGGTGCCACGCACGATTGCCCGTACCAACCATCCAAAAAATGCCTGGATGTTCAGCAACTTGATGGGCGTTGATGTTGCCCTCAACCAGGCTGATTTGATGGCGCAATTGATCGCTGAAGAAATGTCCCTTGGCGACATGATGACTTTGCACATCATGCGCAAGGGCAACTTCCAAC
>CAYVRH010000088.1:2420-4396 GCA_964452955.1 uncultured Anaerolineaceae bacterium
CATCCCCAATCAGAAGCCATTGGCAAGAGCATCAGCTCGCTCAACCTTCCCAATCAAAGCACGGTGGTCGCGGTTATCCGTGATGGCAAGATGATGGCCCCCCGTGGAGACACGGTTTTCCAGGAAGCCGATGAAGTGGTAGCCGTGGTGCACCAATCCCAGCGCAAGGATCTGGCCAAATTCTTTGACCATCCTGCCCTATAGTTAAAAACGAACACGAAGATAAAGACATAAAAAGGCGCTGAGCGCCTTTTTATTTTCATTGTGAGGTTAAGTGAGCGGTTTCACTGCCCTTGTCAGCATATATAAAGGCAGGTACTGGCCAACCGGGCTCCAGTTATCAGTGTCCTCCAAAATGTGGGTTAAGCAGAAGCCAGCCCTGATTTGGCCGTTGAGTTGAGCTTCAAGGCTATGCGAAAACTGCAGCGAACCGTGATCCAATTGGAGCTCCCCTCCAGCTTCCGCGATTGCAACAGGATCATAAGGCAATTTGTTCACAATCCGAATTTCTTCAACTGGTTTATCACTAGAATCGAAGGCCCAGGTGATTGGCGCAGAGAAACCGGTCATTAATACCCCACCGGGTTTCATCACCCTGAAGCATTCCTTCCAGAGTGGTTCGAGATGGCGAATGTAACAGGTTGAAACCGGATTGAAAATCAAATCGAAGGACTCTTGGACAAAAGGTAAGGATTTCGCCATATCACCCTTGACGGTCCTGATTTGGTAATGTTCCCGTTTTGCTACCCTCTTTTCTGCTGCCAATTGGGCGGAGGAATTATCAAATACCGTGCAAATTGCCCCTTTTGCGGTGAGGATTGGCATTTGCTGCCCTCCACCAGAAGCCAAGCCGAGAACTTGTAAATGTCTTAATTCAGGGAACCAATCCTGGGGCACAACCCTCCCCGGAGTTAAGATTACCGCAAGTTCAGCAGTTTTTGCCTTTAGAAAAGCCTCATGTTTGATTGGGACGGTATAGCCCACCCCTTCAGAACTCCAATGATTCCATGCATCCGCGTTAGTTTTGGCAATGTCGATTGTTTTTTTCATTCCTGCCTCGCTTGCGCTAAAATAGTTTCTATCAATGAATTCTATCGGATTAGGTGAAATATGATCAGAACCCGTTATGCCCCCAGCCCAACAGGCTTCATGCACGTTGGTAATTTACGCACAGCGCTTTATGCCTACCTGATCGCCAGGCATGGCGAAGGTAAATTTCTTTTACGCATTGAAGACACGGACAGTAAACGCTACGTGGAAGGCGCGCTTGAGGCGATTTACCATTCTCTGAAACTTGCCGGCCTCGTATATGATGAGGGACCTGACAAAGATGGTGGTTTTGGTCCTTACGTGCAAAGCCTGCGCCTCCCCATTTACAAACGTTACGCGGAAGAACTGGTGGCAAAAGGTGAAGCTTATTACTGCTTCTGCCAAAAAGAAGAGCATGTGGCTGATGACGAAACCGAGCTCCCTATAGCCGGTGAGCGCGATGTTTGCCGAAATCTCAGCGCGGCTGAGGTTCAAACACGCTTAGACCAGGGGGTCCTTGCCGCTATACGCCAACGCATCCCGGACACTGGCACCACCACTTACCACGATCATATCCTCGGTGATATCAGCTTTGATAACGCTCTACTGGATGACCAGGTACTACTGAAAAGCGATGGCTTCCCAACTTATAACTTTGCCAACGTCATCGATGATCACCTGATGGAGATTACCCATGTTGTGCGCGGCCAGGAATACATTTCATCCACCCCGAAGTACAGTTTGCTTTACCAGGCTTTTGGCTGGCAATCACCCGTTCTTGTGCACTGTCCGCTAATCGTCAATGAGGACGGCACCAAAATGTCAAAGCGCAAGGGAGCCCCTACGCTCGAACAAATGGTTGAGATGGGTTTTTTGCCCTCCGCGATCGTCAATTATGTCTCACTCTTGGGGTGGAACCCTGGTACCTCACAGGAGATTTTCACACT
>CAYVRH010000088.1:4406-5627 GCA_964452955.1 uncultured Anaerolineaceae bacterium
GACGGGTGACGAAGATTTTGCCTACGCAATGGACAAGCATTCGCGTTTCCGCAGCAATCTGCTGCGCGATTCAAATGGTGTCAGTGCGGTTTTCAGACATATTCCGAATACTATTTTCACGCTTGAAGAGCTTGTGAAGGTATTCAATATCGACCGCATCAACAAATCACCAGCTGGTTTTTCGATGGAAAAACTCACCTGGATGAACGGTGAACATATCCGCAGGCTGAGCCCCGAAGCCTTCCACCAAATTGCTCTGCCCTGGTACCCGGATGCACTGAAGAAGCTTGAATTTGATCTTGGAAAGATCAGCCACCTCATCCAGGTGCGCACCGAACGCCTGAGTGAAATACCTGGCATGACCGCTTTCCTGGCTGAATTACCTGCTTATGATTCTGCTCTATTCATCAACGAAAAGTCCAAATCCAGCCTGGAAACAAGCCGGCAAATTCTGGAACTCGCCATTCCCCTACTGGACGTGCTTGAACCATGGACAAACGAAACCATTTTCGCCTGCCTAAAAACATTTGCTTCTGAAGCAGGTTTCAAAGTCGGTGCAGTCACGTGGCCTATCCGAACTGCTTGTTCTGGTTTGGAGGCAACCCCAGGGGGAGCAACCGAACTGGCTGACCTGCTTGGAAAAGAAGAAACACTAAATCGGCTGCGCTTAGGCTTGGCCAAACTTCAATAAAGCACTCTTTACAGCACCCTGTTTGGTATAGAACTTGCATTTTATGGAGCAAGTAGAAACGGGCGTGCACAAAAATGGTAAATCTGGTGATAAACCCTGCAAGTGGCTTGAACTTACCCGCAAGCTTCTTTTTCCATCTTGTCTCCCTTTTACTCGTCATCGGGCTATTGGCTTTTAACCTTCAAAGGCGTCAGTTCCCCAAAGCGCTAAAAACCGCTTTAAGTGTCTTATTAGCCATTAAAGCCACTATTTTGGCACTTTTTTTGTTTTGGGGTTCTTCGCCGATCTTTAGCCTTGCCCTGCCTTTATCTGATAATCTCGTGAGCTTTTTATGCTTGCTCTGGTTGACCTGGGCGTTCAGGCAATTAAATGCCCCAAAACCTTTCAGTCAAACCGTTCTTGGATTCAGTTTTGCCCTGATCGTCACAGCCACAGCAAGTTTTGTGCTCTGGTTGCCCCAGGTTCAAGCTGGACTTGCGCCAAACCAACCATTCCACCTGCCATGGCTGATACTAAGTATTGGGGTCCTG
>CAYVRH010000089.1:0-5622 GCA_964452955.1 uncultured Anaerolineaceae bacterium
TGATGACATCGCGGCTGCGCCATTCCTGGACCAAATCCTTCCAGATGAGCGTTTTCACTGCGCGTAGCCACTGGGTCATGCGCTTATCTCCTGGGGGGAGGGGAGGGCACCCTTATCCGCAATGGGGTGGGGGGCGGTGATGGCCAGGTAACGGGCTTCCAAACGGTCCAGGCTGAGCTGAGGGCCGCCAGCAAAGTCGTCCACCAGGCGCCCTTTGTTGAGGATCACAAAACGGTCTGCCACCTGGCGCACAAATTCAAACTCATGCGTGGTAGCCAGGATGATCCGACCTTTGGCTTTTTCTTCAACCAATAGCTCGTTAAGCAACTGGCAACCTGAAAGGTCCAACCCGGTGTAGGGTTCATCAAAAAGCAGCAATTGGGGATCAGAAATCAACGCGCGGGCGATGGTGAGGCGCTGCTTCATGCCACGTGAAAAAGTGCGTACAGGCACTTCGCGTACCTTACCCAAGCCAACACGAACCAGGGCTTCCTTTAATTGAGGGGTTTCCGCTGGAACCTGATAAAGCTGGGCATAGAAGCGCAGATTCTCGAGGGCGGTGAGGTATTCATAAAGGAAGGTCTGATGCATGACCGCACCAATCTGGCGGTGAAAGCCATCCGGCAAAGCCTGGCCGTCAAGCAAAATTTGACCGCTGTTGGGTTTTTGCAGGCTAGCCAGAATGCGCAACAGGGTGGTTTTACCAGCCCCGTTCTGCCCGAGCAAGCAAGTAAGTTGGCCGCCTTGCAAACGCAGATTGAGACCATTCAGCACCTTATGGTGCCCGTAAGTCTTGGTTATCTCTTCTGCTTGCAGCTCAATTGCGCTCATCCGAAGTGAAGCCTTCCTTAATATAGTAACAGATTATCAAGCTTCAACCACTGAGTCCAGCTTGGGCTTGAGGGTTAGCGCCAGGCTGCCCCCAAGAACCAGCAGGAATGCACCGATCCACAAGAAGGAAGCCATTGGGTTATCAGCTGTCGTAACTGCGATATATGGAACATTCATATCGTAAGAAATCAGCTGAGTGTAAAGGTCACCTCTCAAAGTACTGTAGCTGGCTGGCACGCTTAGGTTCTCACCACGGTCGATGTAAACATCCTGGCCGGGGAAAAGCTCGGCAACTTGCACGCCATCCTGCCAGACGATGGTATGGGCTGTAACAGTTTTGTATTCCGGGTTGGTCCAGGTTTCTTCCAGAGCAACAAATTCCAATTCAAAGTGAGCGCCGATAGGCATGCGCTCGCCGGTCTGAATGACACCTTGCTGGTGGGCGGAGAGCACTTCAACACCAGTGATGCCAAGGGCAATCAGCAGAATACCAGCATGCACAAAGTAAGCTCCGTAGCGAGCGCGCTGCTTCCACCACAGGGAGAAGAACTTTTTACCCCCCACAGCGAAGGCGTCCCGCAGAGTGATGGAGATCAGTACTGCCAGCCCCAACAAGGCCATGAAGATTCCCAGCAGCCCTTGGGCGCTGCGCACCTGCAAAAGGAATGCCGCTACTGTACCCAGGATGGCTGCCACGAGCGGAATGAGGATGGACTTGCCAAGTTTTTTGACCCCGGCAGCAGTCCAACCCAAAAGGGGGCAAATGGCCATGAGCAAAACCAGGATGATGAAAAGCGGTCCGGTGACGGTCATAAAATAGGCCTTATCCAGGCCAACCTGGGTCTCCTGGAAGACGCCGGTGATGATGGGGTAGAGCAAACCCCACATACAAACGGCCACCAGGGCTAAGAGGATTACGTTGGTATACAAGAAAAGGGCTTCGCGGGCGAAGGGGGATTTAAACTCCCAGTCGGAGGCGTATTTTTTTGAGCGCCAGACCAGCAAAAAGACCAGAAGCAAAAAGGTGAGCACGGTATAAACCGCAAAAGGAATCGATATGGAGGACTCACCAAAGGCATGTACCGAGTTGATGATGCCGGAACGGGTGACAAAGACACTAAAGACAACCAGGAACCAGGCAAGTAGAACCAAAATCAGGTTGAAACGATGGAAGATGTGGCGTTTGCGTTGCAGCAGCAGGCTATGCAAAAGGCCGGTGCTAGCCAACCAGGGCAGTAAGGAAGCGGTTTCCACCGGATCCCAAGCCCAATATCCGCCCCATCCCAACACATTGTAAGCCCACCAGGAGCCCAAGGCTAAACCGGCTGAGAGCATCACCCAGGCGGCCATGATCCAACCGCGGGTTTGGTCGAGCAGGTTTTCATCCTGGTCAGCGCGGATTAGCTTGGAGACAGCAACCGCAAACGGGATCAGAAAGAGGCCATAACCCAGGTAGAGCAGAGGTGGATGAATGACCATGGCAGGGTGGCGCAGCAGGGGGTTGAGGCCTGAGCCATCAGCGAATATCGAGAGCACCGCACCAGCTTCCGGGGAGAAAAGCGCCTCAGTAAAACTGCCATCAGCAAGTTCCCAGATACGATTGAAGGGGTTGGATAATAAGAATGTCGTGGTGCCGAAAAAGAGCACATTCAAAGCCGCAATCAGGAAAGACCAGGCATCGAGCAGTTTCCTGCGCGAGACCAGGGCAATAAAGAGACACAGGTTGACAATCCATGTCCAGAAAAAGAGTGAACCCGCCTGGCCACCCCAAAGGGCCGTGATCTTGAGAATCAGGGGCATAGGGGTGTTGGTTACCGAGAAAACGTAGGCATTTTGAAAATCACCCATGATCTGCAAGCTGAGCATGCTCAAAACGGAAAGCGTGTGCAGGGCAAAACTGGAGATTCCGAGGCTGCGTATGAGGTCGGAAAGGCTATGTTCTTTGCGAATAAGGCATAGGATGCTGAGAACAATGGCTGCCAGGATGGCAAGCAGGGCTAAAGCAAAGCAAATCAAACCAAAATAAAACATGGAACCTCGAAGAACTATTTGGATTGGTCGGGCACAGAAGATTCGTACTTGGAAGGGCACTTCATCAGCAATTCAGTGGCCTGGAAGACCCCGTTTTGATCAAGCGAACCGGTGACGATGGCCTGGGCCTCATCTTTCATCAGGTCGGGCTTGGGGCCCTGGTAGTGAATGGTAAGGCGGGGAAGGGTGGGATCGTTGACGGCTTCGTAGAGCACTTTGGCCAAACCGCCACGGCGGTCGATTTCTTTGTAGTCGCCCGGGATCTCGGCCACCTGAAAGGTAAGGTCCATTTTTTGGGGATCGTAAACGATGGTGGAACCGATGATGGCGCCCGACATACGGATGTTTTTGCCCGAAAGCTCCTGCTTTTGAGAAAGGAGCTCGCTAACCGTCATGAAATAGTTGGCATTGGCCATGGTGGAGGAGATGATCAGGTAGAGCACAGCGGCCAGGATGATGACGCCGCCGATGATCAGCTTGAAGTTTTGTTTCTTCTTGGTTTGCATTTTTCTCGCAATCAATTTACGCAGGCCGGCAGAGGTACTCTGCGGCGGCTTGCGCCTTCCTTTAATATATATATGGCCTCGTGGCCATATCAGGGCGCTCGGTTTGGAATTCTTACCTATTTTATCTCATATTTCTTGAATGGACGGTTTTGGGGTGGGAATGAGGTTGGGGCGGAGATTTGAAATATAGATTGTGGGTGCTGAGTGAGGATACTCCTAACTGTTTATTTTCAAGGGGAGCTGTTTTTGCAAAAGTGATTTGATTTTGTGTATAGATTTATCCTTAAGGATGAGGGTACTGAATAACTAATTGATAGTAAAATAAGCAATAAGTTTATTGAAATTCTTTGAACTTAGCTTAGTGGGGAATATTTGAAAAATCAGGCAAAATCTCAAAAAGTAGATATCACAAGACCAAATTCTGCGGAAATTCTATCAGTTTGGAAGATAATCTCCGCCTCGCAACACTTATTCAATCAAGCGCATTATTTACTGAATATTTTCTTAATGCCAGTGAACCTTCCACGTCTGCAATATTTTCAAGATCCTCTTTGTAAAGAGAATGATCAATTTCAGAAATTGGTAATCGTGATATTGGCTGTCAATTAAAAAACCAGAAAGGTGTCTGGGGGTGCTTCTGTGAGAAAAGAAAACATACGGGGATTAACGATACTGATAGCAGCGTACAACGCATCCGATTTGATCGAAGAAACCTTGAGAAGAATTATTGAGATGGAAAAGGTGCCGGATTTGCCGTGGGAAGTACTACTCATCGACAATAATTCAACCGATGACACGGTTGAAAAAGCACGACGAGTTTGGGGGGAATCTACAAATCTAAGGATCCTGGGCGAAACACAACAGGGCACTGGGTATGCAAAATTCAGGGGATTGAAAGAAGCAAAATACGCGTATGTTGGATTTGTGGATCAGGATAACTGGCTGGACCGGAATTGGATGCTGAAAACGGTACTGCATTTGGACAATAACCCTGAAGCTGCATTGATTTGTGGCAAAGGCACCCCAATATTTGAGACCGAAGAACCAGCATGGTTTCAGCGTTTCCAACAAAATTTTGCTGTTGGTCCCCAGGCCCAGGTAAATGGATTATCTGACAATATCAATCAGTATTTTTACAATGCAGCTAGTATCATACGTAAAAGCGCGTTTGATGAAATGTTGGACCTGGGGTGGTGCCGAAAAAGTGGACACGAGCTAAGAGCCAAAATAGCTATACTTAGCAAAACAGGAGTCCAAAATGGCAAACAAACCTAGAAGACAATACACCGAAGAGTTCAAACGACAGACTGTTGAGATGGTCAAAAATACTAATAAGAGCCAGGCTCAGATAGCGCGCGAATTGGGGGTAAGCAGTCACAACATCTCACGTTGGTGGCAGGAGTATGGTCAGGAAAACATTACAGACGAGACCCAAAATGTAAGCAAGGAAGCCTACAAGGCCTTGCAGACAGAACTTCGTCGGGTGACGGAGGAAAGAGATATCCTAAAAAAAGCCTTGAACATTTTCTCCCGGAACGGTTGAAACGCTGTGAATTCATCCGTTCTCAGGAAACAGAACACCCTGTCAGGTTGCTGTGTGATGTGATGCGCATCCGCCGCAGTGGGTACTACGCCTGGAAACAGAAGAGACCTGGGGATCGAGCGATGGAAGACGAGCTGATGAAACGCATGATGGAACCGATATTCAATGACAGCAAACAAACCTATGGTGGTCGTCGGCTTGTAGCCAGCTTGAAAAAAGTTGGGATCAGCAGCTCCAGGCGACGCATGTGTCGTCTGATGAAAGAAGAGGGAATGGTGCCAAAACAAGTTAGCAGGTGGCATTTACAGACTACCCAAGCCGATGAGAAACATGAAAAGGCCCCCAATATACTGGACCAGGATTTCACTGCTGAGCGACCCAATCAAAAATGGGTGGTGGATATCACTTACATCGCGACCAAAGAAGGCTGGTTGTATTTGGCGGTGATCCTGGATCTGTTTTCCAGGGCTATCGTGGGTTGGTCGATGCAAAAAAGAATGGCCAAACCCTTAGTGATGGACGCCTGGAAAATGGCTTGTGCCTGGAGACATCCACCGCAAGAAATGTTGCATCACAGTGATCTGGGTAGTCAGTACACCAGTAAGGCCTACCTAGATCTGTTACGGGAGAATAGCTGCCAGATTAGTATGAGTGGCAAGGGTAATTGTTATGACAATGCCTGTGTGGAAAGTTTCTTCTCTACTTTGAAAC
>CAYVRH010000090.1:0-3926 GCA_964452955.1 uncultured Anaerolineaceae bacterium
TGCCTTCCTGGTATTGGTCGATAGTCCAACTCAACACATGGATGGGTTGAACCATGAAATCCAGATAAAGGATGTATGTAATCAGGTCCGCCAATGGTAGAGTACCTGCCAAAATTTGTCGTCCGCCAAAATAGAGCAGCGCGTACAGAAGGATGCTGGTGGTGGATTCCAATCCAGCCCAGATGAAACCTTCATTGCGGTAGATATCCGCGCGATTCTTTAGATACTGGTTATTAACCTTATCAAACTTGCGCTTTTCAAGGGGGTAGTTATTGAAAGCTTGCACCACTTTAACGCCTGCCAGACTGTCTTCAATTTGGGCGTCGATTTCTGCCATGCGTTTCTTGTTGATGGCAAAAACTTTGGCCAATGCTTTATTAGCCACCCAGGCCAGGCCAAAGATAAACGGCATGAATGCAAATACTGTCAGCGTCAGCCGCAGGTTGATGGTCGCCAGGATGATGAAACTCCCGATAAAACGCATGCCCTGAACCAGGATGTTTTCGGGCATATGATGCGCCAGTTCACCAATCGCGTAAAGGTCGTTGGTGATATGCGACATCAGGTTGCCCACGCGTTCCTGATCAAAAAAAGTAAAGGACTGGTGCTGTAGCTTGTCAAAGATTTTTTCGCGCATATCGCGCTGCATCTTCGCCCCCAGGATGTGCCCGGGCACGTCTTGTGTGTATTCCACAAAAGCGATAAATGCTCGCAGAAAGAATAGCGCCAAAACCATTATGGTGAGGTCACGCAAGGGGTTAGGCACTTGGCCGGCCAGAATTACATTGGTAACCTGCCGCACAAGCAACGGCATAACCAGGCTCAGGCCAGCCGCGACCATGGCTGCCAGAAGAACCATGAAAAGTTCCCGACGGTAGGGTTTGTAGAATCGTACGAATTTAGTAATTGTTTTGTCCATATTCCCAATCAATGAATAAACCTGCACAGCAGGATAATAAGACTCCCTCAACAGGCTCTTCGATTAGGATGGATCTTTCAGGAATACCTTAGCGAAGGACCTTGTTCGAACGGGAAGCATTAGATCGATTGAATTTTAGCATTTTGGACCTCCGCAACTGGAAATTACCTGCATTTTATGGAGCGATTAGGGGAATGTCAAGGATTTTTAGCATCCTAAGCGCCGTCATCCCACCTGAAACGAAGTTTTTAGCGTTGAATTTTCCAAACAAAACTTGCTGGGCAGGAACGTGCGCTTTACAGGGACCCTATTTAAAAAAACTACAGAGGAGTGGTCCCTCCACTCCTCTGTATGTTCAATCATCAATTCAAATTCTGAGTTTTAATAGAGCTTACTTCTTCACCTTGGCAAGCATCTCATCCAGTACTTCCTGGACGGAATGTTTCGGGTCGGGGTTCATAAAATGCAGAACATCTCTGAGGGGCATATCCATCAGCATGATTTCCATAAAGATATCAATTGCTTCCCGCTCGCTGACCGGTTTTTCTTCCTTGGGTGGCTGTCCAGTCTGGACTTTTGCCATAAAAGCCTCGAAGATGGGCTTTCCCTTAGGGTCTGCGCTCCATTGGCGCAGGGTTGATTCATGATGCAGCAGAGAAGGCAGTTTCTTATTCTCAATCACCGTCACCTCAGTACTGGCACGAATATCAGCACTGGAAGCTCCAATCAAAAGCTCAAACTTGCCGTCATCCACTACCCAATCCTTGTAACCCGGGTGGTAATAGGCAAAAGCCCTACGGCTCAATTTGATTTCCACTGGTTTGGTCTCACCGGGTTCAAGGTACAGTTTGGCAAAACCTTTGAGTTCCTTAACTGGCCGTACCAACTTGCTCTGCAACGGCCGTACATAAAGCTGAACAGCTTCTTTACCCGCCATCTTGCCAGTATTGGTGATGTCAATACTGACGGTCAGCGTGTCATCTGCTTTTATCGATTCTTTACTCAGCCTGGGCTCGCCATAAGCGAAAGTAGTGTAACTGAGACCATACCCAAACGGGAATTGAACGGGCATTTTCTTGGCGTCGTAGTAGCGATAACCGATAAACAAGCCCTCGCCATAGCGTACTACGCCTTCTTCCCCTGGCCAGTTGAGGTAAGCAGGCGTATCTTCAAGTTTAATTGGGTAAGTCTCAGCAAGCTTGCCGCTGGGGTTCAGGCGCCCAAACAGAATATCCGCCAGTGGAGATGCCCCGCCCTGGCCAAACATTCCACCTTGCAGCACACCAGGAACCAGATCGATCCATTCGCTCATGGCGATGGGCGCGCCGCTGTCAATCACCACGACTGTCTTCGGTTGGGATTTGGCTACTGCTTTAATCAAAGCAACTTGCTGGGGGGTCAGGTCCATATCCTGGCGATCGTACCCTTCCGATTCGTCCCAGATGGGTAATGCCAGCATTAACAAAGCCGCATCTGCTGCTTTGGCAGCCATGACCGCTTCATCAATCAGGTTGGGTTGTAACTCACGGTCTTCCGGGTAGCCCTGCGTGTGGGTGAAAGCCACATGCGGCGCTACTTCTTCAAAAGCATCCATGGGAATGTCTACCTCGGTGGGTTTCACATTGGAACTGCCGCCGCCTTCAAAGTGCGGTTGTAAAGCTGTGCGGCCAATGACAGCGACTGATTTAACGCCTTTGAACGGTAAAATACTGGCATTTTTGAGTAAAACAATGCCTTCGCTGGCAACCTCGCGTGCCAGGGCGTGATGGTCAACCTGGCTGTAGGTTTTGTTCTTGCGCTTTTCCTTGGATTTGAAGGCTATGTGCAAAATGCGCCGCACTGTTTCATCCAATACGGCTTCATCCAGGCTACCGTTTCTAACCGCGGCGATGATTTCTTGCACACGGGCAGGTTGGGCACCGGGCATTTCAAGGTCCAAACCGGCCTTTAGCGCGGTAACACGGTCATGTACAGCTCCCCAATCCGAAACCACAAAGCCCTCAAAGCCCCATTCCTTCTTCAGGATTTCGGTCAGCAATTTGTGTTGTTCAGAACCATAAACTCCATTGATGCGATTGTAAGAGCACATCACCGTCCAGGGTTGGGCTTCTTTGACCGCAATTTCAAAGGCGGTCAGATAGATTTCGCGCAGAGTGCGTTCGTCGATCTGAGCATCCACGAACATGCGGTGGAATTCCTGGTTGTTGGCTGCGTAATGTTTGATGGAAGCTCCCGCACCTTTACGCTGCAAGCCCTTGATCCAGGCAGCTGCCAATTTCCCCGCCAGGTAGGGGTCCTCAGAGAAATACTCAAAATTTCGCCCGCAAAGGGGTGAGCGTTTCATGCACACGCCAGGCCCTAGCAAGATATCAATGCCAAAAGCGTTGCATTCCTCTGCCAGGGCTTCACCTTCCCTCTCCATTAGTTCCAGATTCCAGCTTGAAGCCGCGCAGGAGGCCGTTGGGAACGCAGTCGCTGGCTGGCTTTTGCCTTCAGAAGAGCGCGGGTTCAGCATGCGGCGTACCCCATGCGGACCGTCCGTGCAGATGATTTCCGGTACACCAAGGCGCTCAATCGGCGTGGTAGACCAGAAACCTGCTCCGATGGAGAGGGCAGCCTTTTCTTCAAGCGTCATTTCTTTGATTATTTTTTCGATGTCTGGCTTCATTTTTTACCTTTCAATGGGCATAAGAGTCGTATATGGTCTGCACGTGCAGGAGCGAATCAAGCAGCTCCGCACTGATATCCTGATCGAGATGGGTTGTTACAACAAGTGGGCTGTTGGGCGGGAGGTCAAAGTAGTTATCGCTGAAAACGCAATTCAAACCCGCAAAACTCAATTCAACCTGTAACGCCAGGGTTTCAGTGCTCAAGCCAACGCGCACTTCTCCATCTTGAACCTCGACCCTGGTGTGGATTCCCGGTTCTTTCAAGGAAAGATGCTTCACCGGCGCAAAGAAGGCGGTTTTTCTGTCTTTCAGTTGTCCGTCTTGCCAAAATTCCGCCA
>CAYVRH010000090.1:3936-5616 GCA_964452955.1 uncultured Anaerolineaceae bacterium
CCCCTTCGAGAAGGCCGAGGATGTGACTGCTGCCTGCCTGGGGTGCCACACTGACAGCAGTTTCCGCGCTGTACAATATCTCTCCCGCCAGGCTCTCGACTTTTACACGAATTTCCCCCTCAACAACCTCGAGGGTATCGTTGGTGAGGAGGACTTTTTGTTTCAGCCCTTCATCCTCAATTGAGAGCATCACAGGCGCATAGAAATGTCTGGCTGCGTAGTGTAGAGCCTTCCAACGTCCAAAGTAATCCAGGCTCGACCACGAGGCTACCGGCCAGCAATCGTTCAGCTGCCAGTAAAGGGTGCCAGCTACCCGATGGTTGTTGCGGCGCCAGTGTTCAACCCCATAGCGGATGCCGTTCGCCTGCAACACCATGCTCAGGTAATCCAAAGCCTCAAAATCTTTGGGCAGGCGGTATTGATCCAACATCTGGCTAACGATCAGTTCGTTGCCGCGCTGGTTCTTCTGATGCCTCTCCATAATATAAGAGGTCATGTTCAGGTCCGCCTGGTCGGCATAACTGCGCACGGTGGGCATAGGCGGCAGGGATTGAAAGCCGAACTCGCTCATGAAGCGCGGATATTGCTGGCGGTAAGCGCTGAAGGGCTGCCGGCCATGCCAGACCTGCCAATAATGCGCGTCGCCGCGTTCCTGCCCGTTTGGGTTCTTGAAAGGCGTACCGGATGAGGGCGAGCTTGGCCAGTACGGCCTATCGGGATCTTCGCCCTGGCACCATTCCTTGAGCTGATGATGAAAAAAGTGGTCATAAGCTTCTTCGAGGTGGCCAAATTTGGATTTATCCCACTGCCAGTCCACCCAGCCTTCTTCCATTTCATTATTCCCGCACCACAAGGCCAAGCTAGTGCGGTGGCGCAAGCGCCTGACATTCTGAAGTACTTCCTCTCGCACATTCTCAAGAAAATCTGGCGCGCCAAGAGGGTACATACTGCAGGAGAAAATAAAATCCTGCCAGACTAAAATGCCATATTGGTCGCAAAGGTCATAAAAGTCTTCAGTCTCGTAGAAACCCCCGCCCCAGACTCTGAGCATGTTCTGGTGGACCAATACAGCATCACTCAAGATTTTTTCAAGTTTCCGTCGCGTGATGCGGGTCGGGAATGAATCAGTTGGGATCCAGTTGGAGCCCCTGGCAAAGATGATCACTCCGTTGACAGCAAACTTAAAGCTTTCGCCCCATTCATCCGGTTCCTGGATCAGATCGATGGTTCGCAGACCAAGTTTATAATCCCGTTGATCAAGCACGTTGCCTTCTTTTTCAAGGCATACCTTAATGCCATAAAGGGGTTGGGCGCCATAACCGTTCGGCCACCAGAGCTGTGGATTGTCGATCTCAAGTTCCAGCTGGCAAGATTGGTCTTCGAGAGACGCTTCTTTTGTTATCACGCTGCTGTGATCTGGCAGACTCACTTCAAGTCGGGCAGAACCGCCAGCGACAGGATGCGTTGTAACAACCTGAGCAGAGATAACCACTTTTCCGCCGCTGTGTATCTGGCGCAGGTGCACATCCTCCAACCTGGCTTCAGACCAGGCTTCTAGGCGGATATCCTTCCAGATTCCGATCGGCGGCAGTTGCGGGCCCCAGTCCCAGCCAAATTGGCAGGGGGCTTTTCGCAGGTGCGGGCCACCTGGCAGCGCCTGGCTCACCCCAACCATAGGTT
>CAYVRH010000091.1:0-5573 GCA_964452955.1 uncultured Anaerolineaceae bacterium
GTTATCCAGGGTGGTACCCACCGAGAGATCCTGTGCCAGTTCGATCAGTCTGTTCTCATTTGGACCAGCCAGAGTGAGCCTTTGAGAGGAAACTCCGGCATTAATAAGGCTGCAGGCAATCGTCCTGCCCATTACACCCGGGCCAATTATCGCAAATGAACAATTTTCTATCATGGGGTTCTCCCGTCTTGGTTTACTTTATTATAGCCTTGAACGCTTGTATAGCGTGTTCTTACCAGGTCTCACCGTGAGTTGTGGATGCATAAGTGTAACTTCGGGCGTGGGATCGATTTCAGGATTGGCAGGCCTAACGTTTGCAGAAGTGCACCGAATCAACAAGACCACCCCTTAAAACGTGATAATCAGACCAGAAGAGTTAGCTTGCTTGAAGATTTATGCATCTTTTTGGCAGCAAATCACTTCCTGAAAATGTCGCTCCAGGACCAAGGGCTTCAGTTAACAATATGAAAAAGCGTCCTAGTAATCTGCGTGAAAGAAAACGGCTCTGAAAGTTATGTAAACAAAGTACATGACCACGAGATAGATGCCTTGAGCCTTGCCAAGTTTGCCACGATTCTTCCAGAGAATGAACCAAAGCAAAGCACCTGTCAGAGTCTCCCAGGGCAGATCCCACATTAATAAAGGGCGTGGGGCGGCATAAGTGGAGATGAGCGCACCGCCTCCAATGGCTACCAAGGGATTGGTGATATTACTGCCAATTAAGGTCCCAAGGGAGATGCCATGTTCTTTGTGACGTAAACCTGCCAGGGCGGTTGTAAACTCAGGTAGGGCCGAAGCCAGGCCCAATGTAAGCACGCCAATCAGAGAACCGCCAACACCCGTACGTTGGACGATGATTTCGGTAACATTCAGTACGATTGAAGCTGCAAGAATGACAACCAACAAAAGACCTAAAGTGAATAAAGAGTCTTTGAACACTTCCTTAAGACTACTTGGAATCTTCCCTTCCATGCTTTCGGATTTGACAGTGTTATCCTCTTCTTTGTAGAACTTGCGCTCATCGATAAAGAGGTAATAGCTGTAAGCGATGAAGGTGAGGAATAGAATGGCCCCATCGATGCGTGAAAAAGAGCCGTCCATGCCTAAAATCAGGCACATGATGGTTGTAACGATCATCGGAACCATATTCTTAGTGAGTACATATTTGCGGAAGTACAGGCTGCCGGCAATCAGTACCAGGATGCCCATAATCAGGGTTTGTTGCACCACGTCCGACCCGATGTTGGATCCCAGCACGATAGCAGAACCAATGCGATAATCCAGGGTTCCGCGCAAGATACTAACGGAGGCAATGTAATGTGAAGAAATTTCAGGAATGGAAGTGGCGAAGGAGAGTACGGTCATCCCCATGAAGGTGCCAGAAAGCTTAAAGAAGTTAGCAATACCGATGATCTTTTCAACGGTTTTGTTCGCACTGAGTACCAGTACGACCAACATCAATAAACCAATCACAATAACCAGCCAAATATTCAGCGAATCAAGCATCTATCCATGTCCTTTTTTTAACCTCGCTGATTGTATAGGAAATAGGATTTCCCGTATATATCGTCGAGACGATTTAACCTGGATTTAACAAATATGCTGATCTGATATTTGAGTCTAGGAAGCTTTTATTGATTGAGCAGGCGCAGGAATTTCAACAGATAATCCTGCCAGCTTTCAGTCTTGAGCTTGTCCACGCTTAACCAGTAACTGTTCTTGCCTGCACGGGCTAACGGGTCAATATCTTTCAGATAACGATCCTTTACACCAGCAGGCAGAGGTGGGTAACTGAGCACCAACTGAGAATTAATGAAGCTGATATTATCCAAACCGGCTTCTTCCCCCAGAATCTTGACCCGCATCTGATAAAGCAGATCCTTCACACCTTTTGGCAGCTCGCCAAAACGGTCTGAAAACTCAATTTCTGTCGCTGTAACATTTGCTTCTGTGCGGAGGGTAGAGATTCGGCGGTACAGAGTCAAACGCAATACCTGGTCTGGTATATATGTGGATGGGATTTCGCTTGAAAGCGGCAGGTCAACATTGATTGTCAGGGATGGGATATCCATGAAGGGCAGATCCCGGCTACCTTCTTCAATCGGCTGCCCACTGGCTTTCTTGAGTTCCCTCACCGCGTTACTGAGCAGACGGGTGTAAAGTTGGAATCCGACAGCCTCAATGTAACCCGATTGGCGTGTGCCAAGCAGGTCGCCAGCACCACGCATTTCCAGGTCGCGCATGGCAATGGCGTAACCTCCACGGTCGGGGCATGGCTGCGGTCGTGGAAGAGGTAGGCGAAAGCGCGCTGAGCACCGCGCCCAACCCGGCCGCGCAACTGGTAAAGCTGTGAAAGACCAAATGTATCCGCCCGGTCGATGATCAGGGTGTTGGCGTTGGGGATATCCAGACCAGACTCAATGATCGAAGTCGAAAGCAGGATATCGATCTGACCTTCTGTGAAGGCGTGCATAACATCCGCCAGGGCATTCTCGTCCATCTGGCCATGACCAATGCCGATCCGAGCCTCAGGAATGAGATTTTGCAGATGGTTGTAAACCGCCGGAATGGAATGCACCCGGTTATGCACGTAGAAAACCTGGCCGCCACGATCCATCTCGCGGATGACCGCTTCGCGTACAAGTTTGGGGTCGTACGAACCCACGTGAGTGATGATCGGCAGGCGTTCCTCAGGGGGCGAGTTGATGGTAGAAATATCGCGCACTCCCGAAAGTGCCATGTAAAGGGTGCGGGGTATGGGCGTGGCAGTCAGGGTGAGCACATCCACTTCAGAGCGCAACTTTTTGAGGTGTTCCTTATGCATTACCCCAAAGCGTTGTTCTTCATCAATGATAACCAGCCCTAGGTCTTTGAATTGCACGTCAGATGAAATCAGGCGGTGGGTGCCGATGACGATATCGATCTTTTTATGATTGAGTTGTTTGATAATTTCCGTCTGTTCCTTCTGGTTGCGGAAACGGCTAAGCATATCCACGGTCACCGGGAAGGCTGCCAGGCGCTGGCGGAAGGTATCAAAATGCTGCTGTGCGAGGATGGTTGTTGGCACCAGGATGGCTACCTGTTTGCCATCTGCCACGGCCTTAAAGGCTGCCCGCAGGGCGACCTCGGTTTTGCCGTAGCCCACATCCCCACAAAGCAGGCGGTCCATGGGTTGATTGGATTCCATATCGGCTTTGACCGCCTTAATGGCGCGCAGTTGGTCGGGCGTTTCGATATAAGGGAATGAGGCTTCAAGCTCTTTTTGCCAGTCTGTATCCGGACTGAAGGTATAGCCCTTTGCCGTCTGGCGCTTGGCGTAGAGTTCAAGCAAGTCCCCGGCCACTTCCACCACGGCATGGCGTACTTTGGCCTTGGTCTGGTCCCACTCGCCCCCGCCCAAACGGGTGGGTTCCGGGGTGGCACCTTCTGGTCCCACATAGCGCGAGATGCGGTCGACCTGGTGGATGGGCACGTAAAGCGTGTCATTATTTTTGTACTGAACGGCTAGGAATTCCCTCTGGATCCCATCCAGGGTGGGTTTGTGCAGGCCAATGAATTGCCCAATGCCGTGGTCAACATGGACCACCCAGTCTCCAGGGCGTAAATCCCCAAGCAAGGCTTCAGGCGATTCTGTATTGAGCAACGGCCGGCGACGGGGTTGCGGACGGCTCCAGCCAAAAATCTCGCTGTCGCTGAGTAGGTGCTGCAAGGTTTTATTACCGTCGTGTAGGATCCAGCCACTGGAAATGGAACCTTCAATGAAGCGTTTCTGTTCCTCCTCATCCAGTTGCGGGTGAATTTCTTCCCAAAGTTGGCGCAGGCGTGGAGCCTGGCGTGAGATGACCAACCAATCTTCGGCCTTACGATCCAATGACTGCAGATAGGTTTGAAAATCCTTCAGGCGGCCAGCAAAACGGGGCCCCGGGTCAAAAGCGGTGGTTAGTGCAGCCCCTTCAAGCGCGTTGGTATGCCCAAGCTCCAAAACCTGGCGTTTTCCAAAACCATCTTCGATTTCAGACCAGGTGAGGAAGGGGACAGGTGTCTCTTTGGCTAATTTTCCTTCCAGGACCAACTCATTGAAGCGGCTGGTCGATTCTTCTTCAATATCGTTGACCGCGGCCTCAATAAATTCCTGGCCATCGAGCATGATGATGGCGTTTGCTGGCAGGTAATCCATCAGGCTGGAGGGGTAATTGTAGAGTGCAGCGATGTGATTTTCGTTGACAGCTTCGGGCATGGGGTCCAAGTGCTCAGCAAAAAGCGGCATTGCTTCAGCCGCGGGAAAGATATTGGCTTTTTCGAGTTTAGCTTCGCTCCTTTGGGTGGCCGGATTGAACTGGCGCAGGGTGTCAATTTCGTCCCCGAAAAATTCAATGCGTATAGGCAATTCATCGGAAGGCGACCACACATCCAAAATTCCACCCCGGCGCGAGAATTGCCCTGGCTGTACGACTATGTTGGAGTACTCATAGCCAAGCCCCACCCATGCCCGGGCGATGTCATCCATTTTGTGGCTTTCATTAAGGGCAAGCCTTTGCGTGTTCTTCAGAAAATCGCGGCGAGGGATGGTGCGGGTCATGACCGCCCGGATAGGCGTGACGATAACCAGGGGGTTGGGGCTGTTAGCTGCTCCGGGCAGCCAGGACCGGGCAAGGGAGGCCAGCACGCTCAGACGTTCAAGCTTTGTGCTCAGAGACCAGGGAAGGTCCTCATAAAACAGGGCGTTGGGTTCTGGAAAATAGAGATTATGCGCTTCAGGCAGCCAGAAGTTGAGTTCATCAAAAAGTGCCAATGCCCGGTCGGCCCGATTGGTGAGCAAGACAATGGGCGCATTTAGCTTGCCACGCAGCGCGGCCAAAACGGCCAGGCGAGCAGAGCGCGGTAAACCCAAACCCTGACGATTGGCAGCAGCAAAACCACCCGCCAAAAGTTCCTGTTCCAGGTCCTGATAGGCAGGCAGCGCGCGCAGTGGGTCGAGCAGCAAGTCTTTATCCAGCTTCGCCATTGTAGCGATTCATAGCGGTTACCAAGCCATCCCTGACAAAAGTCTGGGCAGCTTCAACCGCGAATTTCAAGACAATTTTGAGAACTTCATCTTCCGCTTTGGAGAAGCGTTGCAATACGTAATCCGCGGACTCCATCTGTCCTGGTGGGCGTCCGATGCCCAGGCGCATACGGGGGAAAGTCTGCGTGCCCAGTTTGTCAATAATTGAAGCCATACCCCTTTGGCCACTTGTGCCGCCATCCGCCCTTAAACGAATAGTGCCAAAAGGCAGATCCAGGTCGTCGTGAATGATCAGCAAATGGTTCAGGTCGATCTTGAAAAAATGCATTAACGAAATGATGGAAGTGCCTGAGTCGTTCATGTAGGTGAGGGGTTTGGCAAGCACGACAGGCTTGCCTTCCAGGCGGCCTTCAGCGATCATAGCCTTGAACTTAACCCTTTTGAGCGGCAATTTGGCATCCTCGGCCAAGGCTTCCAGAGCCAGAAAGCCAAAATTATGGCGGGTACGCCGATATTCCAGGCCCGGGTTGCCCAAGCCGGCTATCAGAAAAGTATCACTGGGTTTTTC
>CAYVRH010000092.1:0-4446 GCA_964452955.1 uncultured Anaerolineaceae bacterium
CGCGGCATTATGCCTGAATTGGAGTGCTTTGACAAAAGCCACATCGACATGGCTTTACGACTGGTCCGCAAAGGTCATATCCAGGGGCACCTGCACTTCAACATCGTACTGGGGGTCAACGGCGGTGCTACCGGCACCCCACGCGACCTGCTTTTTATGAAAGAATCGCTGCCTGAAGGCGCTACTTTTACCGTTTCTGGCGTTGGGCGCTGCCAACTGGAGATGAACGTGATGAGCATGCTGCTTGGGGGGCACGTGCGGGTGGGTTTTGAAGACAATCTGCGCATCAATCGAACGGAAAATGCAGCCAGTAATGGTGAATTTGTAGCCAGGATTGCACGAATCGCAAGAGAGCTAAACCTTGAGATTGCGACGTCAGATGAAGCCCGGCAAACCCTGGGCTTAGGTTTGCGTTAATCACTAACAAACTTTAAAAATGGAGAACTAGATTTATGGCAATGGGAAATAAGTACGGCGCTCATCGCGTGATTGAACCAAAGGGCTTACTGCCCCAAGCTGCGCAAAAAATTGACAACAACATGGAAATCTATGACAACGAAATCTTGATCGATGTCTCAGCACTTAACATCGACTCGGCCAGTTTCCATCAACTTTGGGCTGCTTCAGAGCAAGACGAAGCTACCCTGCGGGAGATGATTCTGGATATCGTTGGCAAACGCGGAAAAATGCAGAACCCTATTACGGGCTCTGGTGGCATGCTGATGGGTACGGTTGAGAAGATTGGCCCTGCCCTTTCAGGCCGCAAAGACGTCAAAGAAGGCGAGCGGATTGCCTCACTGGTTTCTTTATCGCTCACACCCCTTCGGATTGATGAAATTCTGGCAGTGCACCCGGAGATCGAACGGGTGGATGTGAAAGCCAAGGCCATCCTCTTTGAGAGCGGTATCTACGCAAAATTACCTGATGACATGCCCGAACCCCTCGCTCTGGCAGCCTTGGACGTGGCCGGAGCCCCAGCCCAAACCGCCAATCTTGTGCGGCCTGGCGACTCAGTGCTCATCCTGGGGGCAGGCGGCAAAAGCGGTATGCTTTGCGCGTACGAAGCCATGAAGCGTGTAGGCCCCTGTGGTAATGTGGTCGGTATGAGCCGTAACGAACGCCCCAGAGCCACCCTGCTGGATAACAAATTTGTCCATAAGTTCTTTGTTGCTGATGCTGCCAAACCCGTTGAGGTTCTGGAGCGCGCCCTGGAATGCAATGACGGTAAGGAATATGACGTTTCCATCAACGTTGTCAACATCGAAGGCACCGAAATGTCGTCCATCTTGCCAGTGCGGGATGGCGGTACGGTTTACTTCTTCAGCATGGCCACCAGCTTCACCCGGGCAGCCCTCGGAGCGGAAGGCATTGGCAAGGATGTATTGATGATCATCGGCAATGGCTACACCAAAAACCACGCCGAAGTGACTCTGCAGGAACTGCGTGAAAGTAAAGCCCTGCGCGACATTTTTGAACAAAGCTACCTGTAAAAATTGGTATCTATCGATCCTGGTGAGAAACCCAAGACTTGAGAACAAAGGAACGCGATGAAAGCTGAAGAAAAATACATCAATAAGAACGGTCAAGCCCGCCGCCAGATGCTTTTCCCAGAGGTGTCCGAAGAAAAATGGAACAACTGGCATTGGCAGGTCCAAAACCGCATCACTGATATTGATACTCTGAAGAAATACCTGCCAATGGACCCGGAGGAAGAAGCTGGTGCCCGCAAGGCACTGCAAAACTTCCGTATGGCCATCACACCTTATTACCTGACCTTGATTGACCCAGCTGACCCATTCGACCCCATCCGTAAGCAGGCTGTACCCACAGCGTCAGAGGCGCATCGCAGCCCGGAGGATCTGGAAGATCCCCTGGAAGAGGATGGTGACTCACCCGTGCATGGCCTGACTCATCGCTACCCTGACCGTGTACTCTTTCTCATCACCGATCAGTGCGCCATGTATTGCCGCCATTGTACACGTCGGCGTTTGGCTGGCCAGCAGGATGGCGCGCGCACGTTGAAAGAAATTGATGCCTGTATTGAGTACATCCGTAGCAAACCGATGGTCCGGGATGTGCTACTCTCCGGCGGCGATGCGCTACTCATGGGGGAAGAACGCCTGGAGTACATCCTGGCTAAATTGCGTGAAATCGAACATGTGGAGATTATCCGCCTGGGCACACGCACCCCAGTGGTGATGCCACAGCGGGTAACCCCAGAGCTCTGCAATATGCTCAAGAAATATCATCCCGTTTGGGTAAATATGCATTTTAACCATGCCAACGAGATCACCCCCGAGAGCCAGCGAGCTTGTGCAATGCTAGCGGATGCCGGCATTCCGCTGGGCAACCAATCGGTGTTGCTGCGCGGTGTGAATGACTGCGTGCATGTTATGCGCAAGCTGGTCAATGGCCTGGTTTACTTGCGGGTAAGACCTTACTACATCTATCAATGTGATCTCTCCTTGGGGCTTGCGCATTTCCGAACTCCTATATCGAAGGGAATTGAGATTATTGAAGGCCTGCGCGGCCATACCTCCGGGCTCTGTGTTCCGACATTTGTCGTGGATGCACCAGGGGGCGGCGGCAAAATCCCGGTTATGCCGGATTACAAAATCTCTCAAGGCCCGGACCGCGTCATCCTGCGCAACTTTGAGGGCGTGATTACGACCTACAAAGAGCCAGGCGAATATCACAATGAGTGCCATTGTTCTGTCTGCAGCGGCGAAGATGAAATCAAAATGATTGGCGTTTCTGCCCTTTTGGCTGGGCAAGAAATGACCATTGAGCCAAAAGTATTGCTGCGCAAGGAAAAAACTGATGAGGGCATTCTTTACGAATGAAGCTGAGATTCTGGCAGGCGGCTTGGCACCTGAGAGCCGGTTCCTGGAACTTGCCCATCTTGAGGGATTATCTTCGCTTGCCTTGGTCGGTCTTTCGAAAAACGCTGGAAAGACCACTTGCCTGAATCATCTGATTCGTGCCTGGCAACAAGCCGGCAATCCACGGCCTTTGGCACTCACCTCCATTGGCAGAGATGGCGAAGATGAAGATGTAGTGAGTGGCCAGCCCAAACCGAGAATTTACATCTACAGTGGAACTTACCTGGCTACAGCGAAAAGCTCACTGGAGCGCTCTGACGCATTGCTGGATATCCTGGCACTTTCAGGTATTCGAACAAATTTCGGTGAAATTGTAATCTGTAAAGCCTTGAGCAACGGTTACGTCGAACTTGCGGGTCCATCCCAAGCAGCTGATTTACGTGAATGCGAACGCCTGTTGCGGCTACAGGACCCAAACGTCTTCTATATTATCGATGGTGCCCTTTCGCGCCGTGCCCAGGCAGGCGGAGGTCTGACCGAGGCTCTCATTATGGCAGTAGGGGCTGAGACATCTGTAATACCGGAGGAGCTTGCGGAGATTACTACCCACGCCCTCAGCTTGTTCAACGTTCGGGCACTTGAATCCTCTCTGTCTGAGCGGATAAAAATTTTGTTTGATAGGGAACCTGGTGTACGGGTGTTCGCGCTGCTGCAAAAAGAAGACATTCCAGCCAAAACCTTGTCACTCCCTTCACTGGTAGGCCAGGCAAAAGCCATCAGCAACCTTTTGGATGGCGAAGTGAGCACCCTGGTACTCAGAGGCGCATTGACCGATACCATCTGCAAGAGCCTTCTGGCAGAAAAACACTTTCAAAACCTGAAGTTGGTCGTGGAGGACGGCACAAGATTATTCATCTCAGCCGCCGTGTTGCGAAAGCTCAACCAAAAGGAAGTTTATCTGGCGGCGCTTTACCCGCTTTCCGTCCAGATGATCTGCGTTAATCCTTTCAAAGCTGATGGTACACCCGCGGATGGAGTAGCCTTATTGAAAGCACTCAGGAAGGCAACCAAGCTCCCTGTGGAGGATTTTGGTCCAGCCCTGGTATAGATGACATTGACACAACGATGACGATTTATCTGAACGACAAGGAAGCAAAAATGGTTGGTCTGGACGAGATTTTCACCCAGTGCCATTGCCGCTGCCCCCAGGGCAACCGCCTGAAGATGAATCGTCATTTTTTCGGGACCGCGGAAAGAGATTTGCTCCAGCAGGAATTGGATGCTATTGAAGCCTTGATGGTGCTTCTGGAAACTACACCACAAGCTGCCATTACTGCCCAGCGGCTGCTTTCGCAGTTGCGCGAACTTAGGGGCAGTTTGCATGGTTTGGAAAGTGAACGTTTGCTGGATGAAACTGAACTATTTGAGCTGAAGAGGGCAATCAGTATTTTCAATCAACTTGCTGAACTCAAGCCACTTACAGAAATTGCTAAGGTTTATATTGCCCTCCTGGAAGAGGCTGAGCGCCTGTTGGACCCGGCTGGCTCTGGCGCGCAGGGTTTTCACATCTACAGCGCGTATTCTGCCAAGCTCAGCCAGATTAGGAAAGAAAAGCTCGAGCTGG
>CAYVRH010000092.1:4456-5555 GCA_964452955.1 uncultured Anaerolineaceae bacterium
AAGCAAAATCCGGTGAATCTCGTCATGTCTTACTTAAAAAGCGCAATCTGTGCAGCGCCAAGGAAGATGAAGAAGAAGAACGTGTGCGCAGGGAATTGGGTATTCGGCTCTTGCACTGGCTGCCGGAATTGAAGGCAAATACTGAAGCCTGTGGTTTGCTGGACTTCCGGCTTGCCCGGGCTGAGATGGCTCTCAAATGGCGGGCCGCCAAGCCTGAACTCGTGAGCGCTAATGAGCCAGTAGAAATTACGGCGGCCTGGCATCCACTGGTGCAGGCATCCCTCAAGAAAACAGGCGCCAGCTTCACACCGCATTCCATCCATATCGAAAAAGGCACTACAGTGCTTACCGGCGCGAACATGGGCGGGAAGAGCGTTGCATTGCAAACTTGTTTTCTCAGCCTGGCGATGACGCAGTTGGGATATTTTCCGCCTTGTACTGCCTTGAAAACACCCTTGTATGACTTCCTTTCCTTCTCTGCAGGGGAAAGCGGTGATTTTAACTTGGGTTTATCCTCGTTTGGGATGGAAGCAATAAGGATCAGGGACGACTTTCGCCGCAGCAGGCAAAAGCGTGGCTTGGTGTTCATGGATGAACCGTGTCGGGGAACCAATCCCAGTGAAGCAACTGCCATCGTTCAGGCGCTTTGCCAGGCTTATGGAAACAGTGAGTCCAGCCTGCTCATTGCCACACACTACAAGGTTATGCCTGGGCAGGGTTTGCGGTTTTATCGTATCAAAGGCATCCACCAGCCTGGCATGGATAAGCTTAAATCAACGTCGGGCTTGCCGGACAGTGAGCTTATCAGGCAGATTCAAGCTCTGATGGATTTCAAACTTGAACAAATCGATGGCAGCCAATATTCCCCCTCGGCGGCCATCCAAATTGCTGAACTTTTAGGAATGGACAAGGAACTCATTAGAGCAATGCAAACACTTTGGCAGGAGGAACGATGGCAGAAATAAAGCTTAACTGGGAGGAGGTGGCTGCAGCTCGTGAAGCTGCCCAGCAGATTGCTGAAGACACGCATACATACCTTGAACGCTTCACAACCGTGACCGTTGAGCGCGCTGTCTGTCGCCTGCTTGGAATTGACGGG
>CAYVRH010000093.1:0-5508 GCA_964452955.1 uncultured Anaerolineaceae bacterium
GTTTTATGCAGGCTTTCAGCAATGACTTGCTTGTCCGCATCCGAATAGCCCTGATTCCACCAACCGCTTTTCAGGCGTCCCATCCCCACCACATCCCAGACGTTGATGGGAAATGCTTGATCATTTAGCTGACTCTGCGGCACGTAACCGATTAAGGCTCTCCCTACTTTCGGAGCTAAGCCCATCACTTGCACCTCTCCGCTAAAAGGCTTTAGCAGGCCCAGAATCACCCGGATTAGGGTGGTCTTTCCGCCACCATTTGGCCCTATCAGGGCAATGTAATCTTGGGCGTCGACCCTCAGGTTTATGTTTTCGAGGACTGTATCCCCTTCATAACCCGCGCTGACACCTTCCAAGCGGATCACACAATCCCTGCCTGTTTCATTACACGCTGCCATCAACGGAGGCCTTCTGCCAGTATTCTGGCAATTTCAAGCATATTCGCGGGCCAGTCTTCAGCGAGAGGGTCCAATTCATAGGATTTTTCGATGCCCAGCGCATCTGCAACCGTTTCTGCCATCTTTATGCTGGTATTGCGCTGGATGTAGAGCGCTTTGATCTGGCTTTTTTGGGCTAAATCCAACAAATCTGCCAATTCACCAGGGCTGGGTTCCTGGCCGCCGATTTCCACAGGCAGCTGTTCCAGGCCATAATCCTCGGCGAAGTAGGCCAACATGGGGTGCATGATCAAGAATTCTTTGTGATTTATATCTTTCAGGGTTTCTTTTACAGCTGCATCTACCGCGTCAATCTTCTCAAGCAGTATTTCCAGGTTCTCGTCATACGTGCTTTTGTTGACCGGGTTATAGCTGATGAGAGCGTCGGTCGTGTTTTTGGCCACCACCTTCATGCGCAGCGGTGAAAACCAGATATGCGGGTCGGCTTCTCGCTGATCCGAGTCTCCCGAATCAGAATGCTCTTGAGAGGTCAACATACTCACCCCAAGGGTTGTATCCACTACCCGCATCATGCTGTTTGAATTGGATAACCTGGGCATCCAGGCTTGTTCATATTCCAGGCCCATCGTAAAGTAAATATCGGTCAGCGCCAGAGCCTTCATTTGAGAAGGTTTAGGCTCATAGGTATGCGGGTCATCCCCGCCATTGACCATGCTCTGCACATCCGCCAATTCACCGGTCAGTGCCTTTACCAACCAGGCCTGTGGGGCAACGCTCACTGTGATTTGCAGTTTTTCTTTGACTGGAGCAGGTGTAACCACACTGCACCCCACCAAAAGGACAGCCAGAATTATCAGGCCCGGCAGTTTTTTCATGACTTGCTTTCTGCTACAGCCTGGCAAGCCGGGCATAAGCCAATAAACTGTAGCATGTGGCCGTTGATCTCGTAATGGGTTTGCGTAACCGCTCGCGCGATCAGCTCTTTTAGTTCGTCAGTCGCTTCAAACTCCACGGTATTGCGGCAATTCTGGCAGAGGATGTGGTGATGGTGATGTGCGCTTTTGCAGGTCAGGTATCCCAACTCGCCTTCGGCATTATAGATTCTTTCAGCCAGACCTAAACCAGTAAACAGATCCAGGTTGCGGTAAACCGTCACCAGGCTTGTGGTTTCACCCTGCTCTTTCAGTTTTTCGAAGAGGCCAGCCGGGCTAAGGGGCTGGTCTGACTCCTCGAGAATACCCAGAATTTTCTTTCTGGCACCTGAAAGGCGGTACCCGTGTTGTGAAATTGTTGACTCTAAACCCATAAATTTCCCTTATTGTAAATTCTTTTCAATAAGCCCTTATTATAAACTAGACTTAAGCGCCGTCAATCTCAATACTGTACATTGATGAAAAATTAATACTTCATCTGCTATAATTTGCCGGTTACTTGGGTAATTACCCAGAATTGGAGAAAAATGGAAACAAAAGTAATTACAAACATAGAAAATGATTCGGTCGTGCAAATGGCCTATAACCTGACTGTTAACGGCGAGGAAGTCGAATCCGACACCCTCGAGTACTTGCACGGGCACCAAAACCTCATTTCAGGTTTGGAGACTGCCCTCACAGGTATGAAGATTGGCGATGTCAAGGAAGTGCACGTTGCGGCTGTGGATGCCTATGGTGAAATTGATGACAACCTGGTTACCGTCCTAAACCGCGAATCTTTCCCTGCCGATTTTGAGATTAAACTTGGCCAGACCATGCGCATGCGCGACAATGAAGGCCATATTTTCTCTGGTGTTGCCACTGCGATGGACGAACAGACTGTTGAAATTGACATGAACCACCCCATGGCCGGCAAAGATCTGGATTTCAAGGTGACCATCCTGGATATCCGCCCCGGTACTGAAGATGAAATCAACGCTGGCATGATCGGTGGGGACGCTTGTTCCTGCGAATCCTGCGGCGATGGCTGCTCTTCTGGCTGCTGCTAATTTTCATAACCGAATCATCCAAAAACGCTGGCACAATCGTTATGCCAGCGTTTTTGATTATGCGATCAGTTGGTTAATTTTTCTGCTTGACAGCGCTAAGAATGGCGCTTATGAGCCCATAAAGCATGCCAGCTATCGGCCAGACAATCCAGGTGAAGCCCCAATTGAAGGAGGTAAAGCTCCAGGCCAGGTAACCGATGGTTACAAGGGTCCAATAGAACCCGCCAAAGCGTTCCATTATTTCATTACCCTTACGGCGCGATTTTGTGTAGTCGCCGGTGTTCAGCAATATCTCGTAAGCTTCCTGTTGCATACCGCTGGTAATAAACTGGTAAACCGCCAGGGCGACCAGACCCAACAACACTACCACAGCTGCGATGGGTAGAGGACTGCCCCCAGGGCTCAAAACGCCTGTCACCGCAACAAACCCGGCACCCAATATGATCATGAGTACGCCAGTGGCAACCTTGCGGGCAAACACGGGGCGGAAGGCCTCCTGTTTTTCGCGGATCATGGCAGCCACGCTCTCGTGCAGACTGACCGGGTGTTTTTCAAGATCTTCGTACTTCTCGGCCCTCATGCCATTGACAATAAACAAGTACACAGCCACCCCAACTGTTAGCAGAAGAATACCAATTCCAATGGCAGCAGCTTGTTTTTCTTCAAGCCCGATGTATTCAGCCAACCCGGTTACGAGGATCAAGGGCATTGCTGCCAGTATGCACATGGCCACACCCAAACCAATCCTTGTGGAGGTTTCGCGATTGTCCTGCAGGTATCGGTTCACCTGGTCGCCATCCATGGCGATAATATTCTCCGGGTCCAACGAAGCAGTCACCTGTGGGGCGATGCCCAGTTGAGCTCCCAGCTCTTCCAAATTGCCAAACTCTGAAATCACCGCTCCCACCGCTTCATTTTCTGTTTTTCCTTGCTGTCGTAGCTCGGTGTACTTATCTTCCATCATCTGACCAAGTTCTTCTTTTGCCCGCACAACTTCCTGCGTGCTGGGCATGTTGGTAAACATATTATTCAAATAACTCTTAATGGCTTCCATTTCAAACCCTTTCTTATAAACGACGAATAAATTTTTGGACAACTTCTTGGGTTAAATCCCATTCTTCAATCTTTTCTTTGTAATAAGCCAGCCCTGCTGGTGTAATGCGGTAATAGGTCCTGCGCTTGCCGTTAGTTTCAGTGCCAAAAAATGACTCGATATAACCATTTTGTTCCAGCCGCGTGAAAGCGGAATACAAAGTAGTTTCTTTCATCACATACCGTTCATCGGTTAAAGCACGGATATTCTTCGAGATTTCATAACCATATGAAGCCTGATCCAAAAGCAGATACAAGATCATGGTATCGGTATAACCTCTTATGACATCGCTGCTAATCATAATCCTCCTTTCAAGTACTACGTCTGACGTTGTTATTACTATATCAGGCGTAGTACTTAGAGTCAAGTAGATACTACGTCTGGCGGAGTACTTTAACCAAACGTTAACGTTCGCTCCTCGGGAAGTCCTTAAACAAAAAGAAGGCGTCCAAAACTGAACGCCTTCCTTGGGTCAATTGTAATTATGCGGCTCGCGTGATAACCTGCACGAGCTCTACCAGCATCTCAGGCACTTTCTCAAGAGACTGCACTGGCAGATACTCAAACCGGCCATGGAAGTTGTGCCCTCCCGAGAAGAGATTGGGGGTTGGCAAGCCCATATAAGAAAGGCGGCTGCCATCCGTGCCTCCGCGCACGGGCACCTCAATGGGTTCCAAACCAAGCGCCCGGTAAGCCTGGCGTGCGTAATCCAAAATTTGCGGATGCGGCAGGATCATTTCCTTCATATTGAAGTAGGAATCACGAATCTCAAGCGTTACACTGCCCTGTCCATAGCGTTCATTAATAAAATCCGCCGCTCGCTGCATTTCTACTTTCTTTGCTTCAAACTTAAGCTTGTCGTGATCCCTGATGATGTAACTGAGATGCGCTTCTTCACAATGGCCTTGCATACCCGTAAGATGAATGAATCCCTCGTAGCCCTCCGTAAATTCAGGGCGCTGCTGAACTGGCAGCAATGCATTGAATTCCATGGCCATCAAAGCGGCATTTTTCATCTGGTTTTTTGCCGTGCCTGGGTGCACGCTGCGCCCGTGGATACTCACTTTCGCGCTGGCCGCGTTGAAGTTCTCATACTCCAATTCGCCAATCGGGCCCCCATCCACCGTGTAGGCAAACTGCGCGCCGAAGCCAGCCACATCAAAGTGATCCACGCCGCTTCCCACCTCTTCATCGGGTGTAAATCCAACCCGCACTTTACCGTGCTCGATTTCCGGGTGCTCAACCAGATATTTCATCGCGCTGACGATGCCAGCCACACCAGCCTTATCATCCCCGCCGAGTAGCGTGGTGCCATCGGTAAGGATCAAGTCCTGCCCACGATAGGCCTCCAATTCAGGAAAGTCCGCTGGGGAAAGCACAATGCCCTTTTCAGGATTAAGCAGGATCTCCCCGCCAGGGTAGCTCTCCAGGATGCGGGCTTTGACGTCTTTTCCACTGGCCGCGGAACTGGTATCCACATGCGCGAGTAAACCAAACACCGGCACCTGCTTCTTGGTATTGGCAGGCAATGTGGCAGTCACATAACCCCATTCATCCATTTTCACTTCTTCAAGCCCAATGGCTTTCAAGTCTTCTACCAGAACTTTCAAAAGTTCCAATTGCGAGGCCGTTGAGGGAAAAGTGTTGCTCTCAGGGTCCGAAGTGGTCTCATAGCTCACATAACGCAGAAATCGTTCAAGTACATCCGTCATAAATGCTCCTTTGGTCCAAAAGATTTTATCATTAGCCTAGGACCTCGCTGAAATTTTTGTCACTTGGATTATAGTTAAACCATGAGAAGTTTAGTGTCCTTGCTTGTGATTGTTTCGCTGCTTTGCCTGGCTGCCTGCCAGGTTACATCCAGTATCCCCGCTCAGCTTGGCCCCCAGGCGCACGTTGAAGTCATTGGTGAACCGTTACCGCACGACCCTCAGGCCTTTACGCAAGGCTTATTGGTTCACGACTCTTTTTTCTATGAAAGCACCGGCCTCGTCGGCAAATCCGATCTCCGCAAGGTTGAGATGCTCACAGGCAAA
>CAYVRH010000094.1:0-5418 GCA_964452955.1 uncultured Anaerolineaceae bacterium
TATGAGGTTGCCAGGGCTATCAACCAGGGCTCATGGGAGCACTTTTTGCCCTTCTCGGAATCAGCCGAGCAGGCCTGGAGAGCCATCCAACTGGATAAGCGGGTGCTCATTTTCAATCCGATCCCAACGGAAACCGCCAATAGCCCCAAATTGAAAGCTCGGGAATTGCAAACGCTGCAACTACTGGCGGCGGGGCGAAGTATCGCCCAGATTGCCTGGAACATGCACATCCAGGTGCGAACCGTTTCAGCGCATTTGGCCCGGTTGCGCCAAAAATTCAAAGCCAAAACTAATTTTGAGATGATTGCATTGGCAGTCAAAGCTGGTTTGGTGGACCCACAGTACCCCGATTAAAAAAAGAGGACCGGATTGCTCCGGTCCTTTGCGGGAAGTTTACAGAAGAATTCCCCCAGATTTATTCGGTTGTCCAGGCCGAAGTGTAAATCCCGCTCCATTCAGTTCTCAGCTGAAAGCTGAGGAAAAGAGTGGACTTATTCAGGCGTGAAGCCTGTTTAAGCCAGAGCTATCAAGTGCTTTGTTCAGTAAATTATATAGCATTATTACAAAAATGGTAGTATTTACAACATAATTTTCTAAAATATGGTTTGCTCTGTAAAACCCGCGGAATCTTAGTGTAAATATGGCGCCCAAGATGGCTTGCATCGCTCTGTAAAACCAATCCTGATCCATTTTCACTATGGTACCGGCAGCCTTCACAGAAATTGAAAGAGCCAAAACAAGCCTGGCTTACCCCTGTGGAGGTTTTCTTAAATCAAAAAACACGCCGCGGACACGGCGTGTTTTAAGCTTCAACGAGTGAATTATTCTTCGACCTTGATGGCTTCGGACGGGCAATCAGCAGCAGCCTGGCGGCAAAGCTCCTGATACTCTTCAGGGATCGGATCCAACAATACTTCAGCGTAGGGTTCATTAGCAAGGCTGAAAACTTCGGGGCAAATGCCTTCGCAAACGCCACAACCGATGCACAGGTCTTTATCAACAATAACTTTCATTTCTTTTCCTTTTTTCTTTTTGTTTTTATCAGCAGGCTCTTCGTCTGCTGCTTTTTCATCCTCAAGGGCAATCTCTGCCATTTCGGTTTTTGATTTATTTGATTTGGCCGGTTTTACTTCCGCCGCATCGTCTTCGATCAGGATTGCCTCCACTGGGCAATCTTTGCTCGTCTGCCTTACATCATCCTTGAGCTTCTCGGGCACCTCCTCAACGATTACTTCAGCAGTTGGTCCATTTTCCAGACTGAACACTTCTGGCACCGCGCCTTCACAGACGCCGCAGCCGATACAAAGTTCCTGGTCGACCTTTACTTTCATTAGGCACCTCTGGTAAACCCTTCCGGCTTACCGGGATTTAGTATAACATGGTGCTCGATTTTACCGACCTATATTATATACGGTGCTTCGCGGTTTCAGTTGAAACTTACACCAAATTGCTGAACTATAATTCAGCCTAATAATAGTATGCAGGAGCAAAAATGATTTATCACATCACAAAAACCGCCCTTTGGGAAGACGCGCAAAAGAACGGCCAATACTTGCCGGCTGAATTTGGGAGGGATGGTTTTATCCACGCCTCAGAATGGCATCAGTTGCAGCGTACCGCCAATCTCTTTTACCCGGGTCAGGCTGACCTGATCGTCCTGGAAATCGAGACCCAGGGCACCAATTTGCCCCTGGTTTACGAGAACCTGGAAGGCGGGCTGGAGACTTTCCCACACATTTATGGGCCGCTGCCGATCGCGGCTGTGGCAGATACCTTCACTTTCGACAAAGATGCGGTCGGCCGTTGGCAGCTGCCGGTGCACAAGCAGCGGCACTTCCCCCCGGGCCCGACGCTCATCCCCCTTGGCACCCCCGGAAAGCTGTATCGTTCCAGCATGCCCTTTAGCAGCATGTTTGACGGGGAAGCAGCAATATTCAGCGACTACCTTGCGCTTGGGGTGGAAGCGGTCGTGGTCTTGAATGAGGCGGCTGAGATTCAGCGTTATGCCGGCCGGGACCTGATCAGCTTCTACCAGGCAAATGGTCTGCGTGCCCTGCATACCCCAATCGCCGATTTTACGGCCCCGCAACCCGGTGTCTGGAATAAAGCCCTGGCTGAAGTGGAGGAGCTGCTCAAATCCGGCAAAACGCTGGCAATGCATTGCCACGCTGGCATCGGCCGCACCGGCATGTTCATCGCCTGCCTGGCGCAGGACCTACTGGGACTCAAGGGTGAAGAGTCGATCAGCTGGGTGCGCAGGTATATCCCTTCAGCAGTTGAAACTGAGTACCAGCGCCAATTTGTGTTGAATTATCAAGCATACAAAAGCTCGGCAGAGGATGTGGAGGCCTGATTGAGGCCCGCCAGGGTAGAGCCAGACTGACCAAATTGCAGCACCAAGCAATCAAGATTTCCTTCTACGAGGGAAAAACTCTGAACCCATTATGTTATGATATTTGCAGGTTTTGGTACAAAAGAAGCTGAGTGAAAGATGACAAAAACACTACTTTTAATGCGTCATGGTAAGTCAAGCTGGAAAGAAAAAGGCCTGGCCGACGAAAAGCGCCCCCTCAAAAAACGCGGCGAAGAAGCGGCTGAAATGATTGGTAAGACCTTGAAAGTGAACGAGATCGTGCCTGACCTCATTCTTTCATCCCCCGCCAAACGTGCCAGGTGCACCGCTGAAATTGTGGCCAAGGAATCCAACTTATCCCACAAAGTGGAACTGGTGGACTCATTTTATATGGGTGAACCGAGCGACTTTATCGCCCGCTTAAAGAAGATTCCAGGCGACGTAAAACGGGTGATGGTGGTTGGACACAACCCCGGCCTTGAGGCATTCTTGCAAATGCTGGATGGCCACATCAATGCCATGCCCACAGGCTCTTTAGCCATCATCAAACTAAACCTGCATTCATGGGACGAATTCTCGGCTGAAACGCAAGGCAGCATTACTGCCTTTTGGGACCCCGAGCAAAAAGAAGCCAAAAAAAGTAAAAAATAGCTTAAAAGAAAGCCAAAAGCACCCTCGCGGGTGCTTTTTTATTGCTAATTTATACATGCCACGCAAGCTCTATTCAGAGCCTAGTTGTTCTGGATCAGTATGTTTGAGGTCTCGCCAAATCAGCAGACCTTTTTGTAGGTCTTCAACCCGGTCGAGGTAGATCGAAGTCTGCAGGCAGCTGAATTCGGCCATGGTGAAAGCATGCAATGCCAAGCGCGCCCACCCCGGCCGCACTTCTTCAGGCTGGAGGTAACCAAAGCGCACCAGGTTCTCGTTTACCTCCTGGATGATCTCGAGTTCTTTGGCCTGAGCTTTGGCTGAAAGATTGGCCAGCAGCATCTCGCGGTCTTTCTCGCCGGAATAGCTGAAGACGGTGGTGAGGATTGAGATGCCCTTAGTCCAAAGAATGAGATGATCGCCTTCGGTGCGGTGCTGAAATTCTGTATCCAGGCGCAACTGCCACTGATTGGTGATGTCAACGGTGTAGATGGTCATACCGGGTTAGGCTTCTCCATTTCCAAAACGTTCCTGCCACAGGGTGGTGAAGCGCTCAAAAGTTTGCTCAAGAGTTTCTGGGAGTACACGGGTTTGACCGATCACCGAGACAAAGTTGGCATCCCCGCCCCAACGCGGAACGACATGCAGGTGCAAATGCTCAGCTATGCCTGCCCCAGCCGAAGCGCCAATGTTCATGCCGATATTGAAGCCCTGGGGTTTATAGAGGGCTTTGAGCACTTCCACCACTCTTGAAGCCAGGAAAATCATTTCGGACTGGGTTTCTGGGGCCAGATCTTCCAGGTTTTGCGCATGCACGTATGGCACCACCATGGCATGCCCGGAAGTATAGGGGTATTTATTCAGGATGATGAAGCAGCGCTGGCCGCGGTAAAGCACCAGGTTTTCCGCGCTGTCGCAATCCATGGCAAGTACCTCGCAGAAAACACAGGCCTTGTGTTCTGAGACTTTGCCAAGGTAGGGCATGCGCCAGGGGGTGTAGATTTGTTCCATGCCCTCTATTTTATCCGAGAAATGCAGGTTTTGATTTAGAATTCATTGACAAAGCCTGTGGCCGTTATTTAGAATCAAGAAAAATAGATCGAGGAAAAATGGCCTCTGAAGCCTTCAACCATCTGCCTGAAGAATACCAAAAAAAACTGCTTGACGCACTCATCGACCACTACGCCGAGCACTGCGCCACGCCACCAACACTTGAGCGGCTCGGGCAAGGGTCCGGCATGGACCCCGTGGAATTGGCCGCTGTTTTCCCTAATCCTGAAGACTTTTTTGCCCCGGTGCAAGAAGCGGTACACAGCGCCAAGCTGCAAATGGTCAGCACAATGACCCGCCCCGCCAACAGCCTGGATACCTTTGCCTACATGCGCTGGACGGTGCAGATGACGGTACTCTTTGAGCTGAAACACCCCAAGCTGGCTAAGATCGAGCGCGACCACCGGGTTTCTTACCTTCCACAAATGCAGATGCCGGCTGAAGACGACCCGATTGAGGATGCGAACCAATATAAAGACTTGATGATTCAAGGTGTTCTGCACGATGACATCGCCGCCTGGGTGGATGTGGATATGGCCACCTTTTTGCTGACCACGGTCATTTCTGAGTGCGCGCCTTACCTGGTTGAACGCATGGGCAAGAAAGCCAATTCGCTGCGGGATGGTTCGGTGGATATCGTTTACGACCCCTATGTAAAAGACCTCTTTGACAGCTTCATGGACCTCTTTGAAGCTGGCATGGCGCGCGACCCCCAAATCCGCAAGGATTATTACTCGAAGTAATTCGGATGAACGTTCCGGGAAATTGCGTTTAATTCCTAAAATCACGCCAGGGTATTTATCATGATTTCCTTGCGCAGACTTTTAAATAGCCCTCCTGAGTTTCGCGTATGATCCAACCTTCTATCATGGAGTAATTCTCATGTTTAGCTAGCAGACTTTATAGCATATATATAAGGATTGTATAACAAGAAAGTAAAACTGCAATAAAGATTTAATTGTAGGTAGATGATATTGTCCAAGACGCCGTTTGTTAAGTAACTATGGTTCACAAATCAGTTTAAATTTCATATTCTGCTTGGGATGGTGCGCTACACTAAAGATTGTTTTGCTAGTGCTTCAATTTCTGCATAGTGCGGGGCTAAATAATCTAAGAGCTTTGCTCTGTTTAGTAGTTCAGAAAGTTTTTTATGTGCTTTTCTGTGGCATGTTTCACATAACGTGGCTATATTATCTTCTGACGTTTTCCCGCCCCACGCTAACGGGACAATATGGTGTAATCGTAATAACTCTGTGCTTCCACAATTATCACATAAGGCATTTCTCAACCCCCACCTTCTCGCTGCTCCGTTTTCTCTGTGACGAAGTTGAGCGTATGATGCCCCGTTTTTATGTATCCTTCCGATA
>CAYVRH010000095.1:0-5408 GCA_964452955.1 uncultured Anaerolineaceae bacterium
TGTTCCCCTGGGAGCTTTTTTGGACCCTGGTTATAACCAATTACATCTTCAAAGTGCTGGTGGAAGTCGTGATGACCCCGGTGACTTACCGGGTGATCAACCTTCTCAAGAGAACTGAAGGTTTGGATGGATACTCAGACCTGACTGACCTTAATCCGTTGAAGCTTTAATTTTTGGATATTTATTTCGTGAAATTTTAAGTTTGGGTTCCTGATAACCCTCGATACAAATGACGTATTCACCCTGGATACGTTCATTTTTCAGTTGAACCTGCAAACTACTTAAGCTGCCACGCAATACCTTTTCAAACATCTTGGTGAGGTCATTAGCCACCACTGCCGCGCGGTCTCCGTAGACTTCCTCGGCATTTTTCAGGAAATCCAGCAGGCGAAACGGGCTCTCATAAAAGACCAGCGTGTGCGGTGAGTTCAAATCCACCATTAAAAATGCTTTTCGCGGTCCTTCTTTATTGGGTGCAAAACCCCGGAAGGTAAAGCTATGCAAAGGCAAACCTGAAAGAGTCAAGGCCATGATCACAGCGCTCGCTCCGGGGATGGCACTGATTTCGATACCCGAGTCGATGGCTGCTTTTGCCAATGAGTAACCTGGGTCAGAAATAGCGGGAGTACCTGCGCAAGTCACCAATGCGATATCCACACCGCTTTTCAGTTTTTCAATAAGTTTTGGAACCGCTTTCGCTTCATTGATCTTGTTGAAAACCACTTGTGGTTTGGAAATCTCAAAATGTTTTAGCAAAATACTCGTTTTGCGGGTGTCTTCGGAAGCAATCAAGTTAACAGATTTTAAGACTTCGATGGCACGCAAACTCATATCGCCAAGATTGCCAATGGGGGTTGAAACCAGGTAGAGCATAATAAAACTATTATAAACTGGCTGAAATGTTAAAGCCACTATGTTAAAATCAGCGCAGGAGACAAATCATGGAAAGAACCGTCCCAATCCGCTCATCTGAAGAAATCGAACTTTACCTGCGCACCATCTATTCCCTCTTGCGCTCTTCCAATGAAGTACGCATCCGCTCCCTCGAAGAAGTGCATGCTGGTATGAATTCGTCTCTGCACACCTTGGCACGTGAAAATAAAGTGGATGTCTCAGCTTTTGTTTACAGCTTAATGCGTTTGCCGGATTGCATATTTGATACCCAAAAAATCGTTTTGGGCCAAACTGCCTCCAACTTTGTGCACTTTGGTTATGGCCATGTTGAAGAGTGGCAGGAAGTCTCTGCCAAAGCCCGCCGCAGGCGCTGCTATTATAACGGTAAGGATACTCTGGCTTGTTTCATTGCTTCGCGCTCGGATATTGACGATGTGGTGCCCTCTCTTACGGCTTTTCAGATTGAATGGAATAAGCTCCACAATATTCTTGCGGGCATCCCAAAGAAATTGATCAATGCTGCCACACCCAGCAAAGCAGAAACTTTCCACGCTCTCAGCGAAAAACTGGGTATCACCGAGGAAGAACTTGCCCGCCTCTATGCAGCCACAGGTGCTAACTTCAAGATTCTCCTGCAAACTATCGCTGCCAAACGTGCGGATTTCACAGTCCAATTGCTCAGTGGGTCTCTGAACGATTATCGCCAGGCTACTGAACATTGGTGGGTGGCAATCGAATCACATTATCCGGACATTCTCAATCGCCCGGTTTACTTCATTTCATCCAACACGCACAGTATTCCCAATTTGCTTTCTGGTTTTGCTTTGCAACATACCAGAAAATTGGCCGATTACGTTGCCCATTCCGGCCAGGCTGAATTACAGGCTGAGTGGGATGAATTAAAGACAAACGGCAGCAGGGGTAGCCGGGAAAACTTCTTTTACTACCTGATGAAAAAATTACAGAACGACCCGGCAGGTAAGGGATTGTTGGTTGAACAAGCGGCTGCGGAACAAAACGTCGGTATCGAGCGCATCCCGAGCATGCACGCTTTCGATGTGGAAGCGGAGGTCATCGACATTTCCCGCCTGGATTTCACCCGTTTTGACCCACGCCTGTTGGATAAGCTCTGCAAACCCGGCACAGATTGCGGTTTCCTCGAGAAATCTGATGCTTTGATTATCAATATCGATTATCCCCTCGGATTTGCGGCCTATCACCTGCTTTCAAAAATCGCAGAAAATATCAGTTCCCTGCTTGGCATTTATGTGATTGGTAAAGCAGCCAGCCTGAATGGCGTACGTGGGGATGTGGTTTTACCGAACGTGGTTTATGACGAACACTCACGCAACACCTACCTCTTCAACAACAACTTCACTTCGGCTGATATTGCCCCCTGGTTGAATTACGGCACGGTGTTGGATAACCAGAAAGCCGTCAGCGTGATGGGCACCTACCTGCAAAACGCCACCGTCATGGATGTGATTTACAGGGAAGGCTATACCGATGTTGAAATGGAAGCAGGGCCCTACCTTTCCGCGGTTTATGAACTTTTCCGCCCTCAGCGCCACCCGGTCGATGAAATTGTAAATTTGACAAAACTGCCCTTTGACTTGGGCGTATTGCACTACGTCTCAGATACTCCCCTCTCCAAAGGCCGCAATTTGGGCGCTGGATCGCTCTCGTATTACGGTATGGATTCAACCTACGCGGTCAGCATTGCCGCGCTAAGGCGGATTTTCAATCTTGAGCGAGAACGCATTCAAAATAATAAATAACCCCTTCCAATGCAGGAAGGGGTCATCATTCTGGAACTACGTGTAATAAATGGATTGCTAAGCGCTGATCTAAGCGCTTAGTACTATTCAGGCATTAACGCGTTTGGCAGCACTCATCGATGAAAGCGGGCAGTTCGCGGCCTAATTTTGCCAATGAAGACAACTGTAAATACATCATGTGCCCGGATTCAAAGTAGCTAAAGTGCACACGTTCAGCCAGCTTACGTGGCAAAGACAAATGGTTGAAGGTGTACTCAGCAGCGAAATATGGTGTGGCCATATCAAAGTAACCGCAGGCCACGTATACGCGCAGGTCAGGATTGATTAAGAAGGCATGCCGCAGATCAGGTGAGACATCGGTGTACTTCGCCTCGTCCATATCCCATTTCTTGAGATCTTTGATAATTTCATAGGGAATATCAAATTCAAAGCCTAAATCTCTACGCACATAATCGTAGAATGTTGCGGCATAGGGGCCTTTAATGGCTGAGTAGCTTGGGTCGCGTTCATATCTTTCCCCGGCAAGCCTGCCTTCCATGCCAGTAAAACGGCTGTCCAAGCGGCCAACGGTGAGGCCATCCTTGCGGCGCAATTCTTTGCAATATTCCTGTACCTGAAGGCGCATATCGTGTTCATCCAGGTAGTTTTCTGAGACACCCGTCAGTCGAGACATTTCTTTGAGAACTGACTTGCGCTCTTCCTCACCGAGCGCATCACCTTTCATCAGTGCCAGGGTGTAGCGATTGGCAGCAAATGCTTCAGCCTGCCTGAGTGTTGCCTGCAGGTCTGACTGTAACTGCTCATCCAGTTTCTTGTGATACCAGGCAGTGGCCGTCATGGTGGGCAGAAGTAAGGGATAAGGCAAGTCATTACCTGAGTCAAATTCCAAGGTCATGAAGTTGAGCACTGAAGAGATCAAAATGACACCATTCAGGTAAAAGCCGTGACGTTCCTGCAGATACTTGGAAAGCCCCGAAGCCCGTGTGGTTCCATAACTTTCACCAATTAGGAACTTGGGTGAAGCCCAGCGTTGATTGCGGGTGGTCCAACGAACAATAAAGTCGCCAACGGATTGAATATCCTGCTTGACTCCATGGAATTCTTCAGCTTTTTCACCCGGAACTGCCCGGCTGTATCCGGTTGAGACAGGATCAATGAAAACCAGATCCGATTTCTCCAGTAAGGTATATTCGTTATCCACTAACTCGTAGGGTGGCGGCAGAGGCATACCCTCAGCGTCCATCTTCACACGCTTGGGACCTAGCATTCCCAAATGCATCCAGACCGAAGATGAGCCCGGCCCGCCATTGAAGGAGTAAGTGATAGGCCGTTTTTCCCTGGGTTGGTCAGTTTTCAAACAATAAGCCGCATAGAAGATGGATGCACGAGCTTTTTCGCCCGTTTTTTCATCCTCATCACGCAGGATCATCGTTCCGGTTGTAACTGTATAGTCGAAACACTTCTCTCCGATTTTCAGGCTATGTTCAGTTGTAACAATTCTGTCCTGAGGTTCAGGTAGCTTATTAGTCTCCTTACTTTCCTGTTTTTCTTTGTTCTCATCCATCTTTTCGTCAACCATCATTCCTCCAGAAAATTTTCTTGTCTTGAGTTTAACGCTTGTGGCGTTGTTTGAACGGAAATTCGGCTTGTTTTTTGATTTAGAGATCTATTCAAAAAGACCGCGACCAGGATATACACTAACATGATGATAAATGAAGGCAGATATCCCCCGAAAATATCGAATAAGTACCCAGAGGCTGAGCTTAAGATGGATGCAACCAAAAGGTTAACCGTCATGGCAGACAAGTTCTCCGGAAAGTGCGCCTTTCCGAACCTGGAGGCCACAAAGCCCGAGTTGATAGCCGGGATGCTGCCAAAGGCGTAACCAAAGAGAATATTGGATACCAACATCCAGATAAATTGTTTGGCAAAAACTGAAACAACCAATAAAACCAGGGCAAAAAGAAAGGTGAGGTTTACCAAGGCCATGGAGAAACGTGTGCCCTTGTGATCATAAATTTTGCCACCAGCAATTCTGCCCAAACCATTCATGATTGCGAATGCCCCACCCAGCAAAGCAATATTGCTGTAGCTAATCTGACTGTCAATTGCCCTTGCCAGGCCTGCCACCTGGGCGACAATCACCAATCCTGCAGCGCTGATTGTTACCGCCCAAAAGAAAAAAAGCCAGAATTCCTGCGACTTGAGCATAGACTTAACGTCCATATTCAACGGGTCAAAAAACTGATTTTTCTCCACCTGTGGCATGCGGCTTCGGAAGAAAAAAGATAAAGGTAAAACGATGGCAAAAGCCACTAAGGCTGCCACCCTGAAGCTGATACGCCAACCATCCGCATCCAGTGGCGTTAACGACTGAAACAATTTCCCAATTAAAAACGAACCGGAGCCAAAGCCCATCATCAGGATTCCAGAAACAAAAGCCTGCTTTTGCGGAAAGAACCTGGTGACAGTGCTGATGACGCTGTTGTAGAGCAAACCTGCCGCGAAACCGCAAAGCACGGCAAAGGCCAGCAGCATCAAGATCAGCCCCTGGGCATAAGAAGCAATCGCAAACCCGCCCAAGAATGAGAAGGCTGCCCCTGCCATCAAGCTGCCAGGTCTGATTTTGCGAATCAGTTTTCCGCTGGTCAGGCCACCAAGACAAAAGAAGGAGATCATAACCATGAAAACCAGGGAGATTTCGCTTTTTCCCCAGCTAAAGGCTTCAGCAATCGG
>CAYVRH010000096.1:0-5399 GCA_964452955.1 uncultured Anaerolineaceae bacterium
AAAATACGTGGAATTGGCTTGCTGGATGTAGAGCTGAAATGCTTACTCTTTAAAAATGATTTCCCAGACGTGGACGTGTGTGGGCTCCTGCTCGTTGATGCTCAGAATGCTGAGGGTAAGCGTACTGACTTCCTCAAGTTTGCCAAAGGCAAGCGGAACCGGGCGGATGCTCTGCGAAAGTTCTTCCACGGCAGTTTGGTACTCCACCTGGCTGCCATCCGGTCTGATAATGGATGCCGTAATCTGAGTGGCGGGGGAGCCAATTGTGGTTATCACCTCGCTGATCTTCACCGGGCTTGGAAATTCAAGCTTGATGACGAATGGGTTAGCCTGCAGCGTGCGGGTGAGCGTGCGCGGGTCGCCATCGAAAGCCGAAATGATTTCAGCCATGTCAATGCGCGAATATTCCACTGGCACTTGCTGCCCGAGAAGTGGCAGCAAATCGGTCATCGGTTTGGCCAACTCAATGGCTTCCTGCTCAAAAATGGCTTGAGCATAGTCCACATATTGAAGTTTGAGGAAGTAAAATCCCGGGCGTCCATCCGGCCAATTAAGGATGCTTGTGATTAATGGTGGTTTGAATTTGCCACTCAATTGCAGATTATCCATTTCTTCAGGGGTAAGCACAAAGAGCGTTTGCTCGTCGATCGGTAACAAATTGGAGATGTAAGCATTGATGGAATTGAATTGAACTGGAAGGGGGTCACCGAGGAAGAAGCGCCCCAGGATGTCAGTGTTGTTCGCCCAGGAAGGGGTGATGATGATTTTGGTTTGAGGGTCAACCGCGAGGCGATCCTTGATTTCTCCGAAAACTTGTTTAGCGCCCCACTGCATGCCGTAAAGCGTGTAATCGGTATACCAGGTGGGGCCGTTTTGAAGGGCATCCACGGTCATCCAGGCGCTTGAGAGGGCGAGTAAAACTATCGCAACTGCCGGGATCAGTTTGTGGAAATTAAGCTTCTGCTGCACATATTCCAGCGACCGGTCCAAACCAAGACAGGTGAGGTAGGCAAAGGGCACAACCATCATCAGCAGACGGGTGATGCTGGGTTCCACCAGGGCTGCGCCGCTGGGAGCCGCAAACAGTGCTACCAGAACAAGCCGGTTTTCAGCACGCTTCCAGCCCTTGAAGGCTTGCCAAAGCCCCAAGGCTACGAAGGGGAGGAAGAGCGTGGGCATGTGGCCCCATCCAAGCATGAGATGGCGGTCAAGATCCTGTTTGTTATAAAGGAACCAGTAACTGGGGTCAAAACCGCGCAGATAGCGCTCAGAGAAGTTGAGGAATTTTTGGCCAAAGTTCAGATTGGGATCCAATATGTAGGAGTGCAATAGGTTGAGGTGCTGCTGGATGGCCAATTGGTGGGTCTGCCGGAACCAGAGGTCCGGCGCGGCAAGCAATGCCAGGAGCAGCAGACCTTTAATCAGGGTGGCTTTATCCTGCCAGTGGTACCGGAAATCAATAAGCAGGAGCAGGACACCGCTGACCAGCATCACCATTTGCATGGGAGTGTAGGCGTAAAAGGCCAGGGCACCAAAAAGCAAGGAAGCGTACAGATATTTACGGTTTTGCAGGCGGTACTTCAGATAGAAGTAGAGGAAGAGGGCAAACATAGAAGCACCCAGGGCAGTTTCAAAAGCGGTACGCGAGTGCAGAAACCAGGTTGGGATGGCGGATACCACCAATGGAGCCAGCCACCAGTATTTTGACTTGAAGACGTCCTTAAGCGCGTAGGCCAGGCTGACTGGGAAGACCAAAGTGGCAAAAGCCGCAAATCCGCGGGTGATGGCAACAGAACGCTGCAATAGGGTAGGAATTATCTGCCAGTATACCGAAAGTCCCAGGTTAAATTGGCCGCCGTTCTGAAAATAAGCCGGCAAAAAGTTGCCCGCTGGGTCCTTGAAGCCATTGCGAATGAGATCAAAGGCAGACATGGTTTGGATGGCTTCATCGCAGAAGAAGTAGATGGGGAATTGGTCGATTTTAATGAAACGGGTAAGCAGATAAACCAGCATGCCAGCGAGAAAAGCCCAGGTTTGCCAATTGGAGCTGAGCTTAGTTAAGATGGATGGAAAGGAATCGTTTGAGGACTCTGCTTTGGTTTTTTCCAGTAAAGGCGCGCTGCCTTCTATTTGCAGTTCAGCTTCCATCGGCGCTAATTCATCCGGAACTGCCTGCTCAGACTCAAGAGACTTGAGTTTCTGCAGCCTGTGCCTTTCAGGCAGGGTCTTGAGGTAATCCCAAATAGTTGGGTCAGGGTCCAGGGGCATGCTTAAGATTATAATAGCGCAATGAATTTCACGAAGGTGATATTCATTTTGGCCGTTCCAACCAAGCTATAATATTTGAACGTAAATCGAGGTGTGTATGGGACCAGAAAAAATAACTCCAGAAATGTTTGAAAAATTAGTTGCCCTGGCTGCGTTAGGGCTTGACGAAGGTGAAGCAGAATACCTGCGGGAAGAACTTAACCACCAGCTTGCAGCCGTTAAGGAACTGAGCGAGATCCAGGTTGCCCCCGATGTTGAGGAAAAACCACACGGTCTGGATTGCGTTGGCGCGAATCCACGACAGGATGAATGGGTGGCTTACCCAAATCCAGAAAAAATCCTGGCATTGGCGCCTGAAACGCAGGATGGTATGATCGCCGTCCCGGATGTGGCCAAGCTTGGCGGAGGTGAGGCATGAAATTCTACGAACTCAGCGCCAGTGAAATTGCCTCAAAGGTACGCTCAGGCGAAATGAAGGCCAGCGAAGTGCTGGAGAGGACCCTAGAGCAAATCCGGCAGATTGATGGACAACCGGGGGTGCTTGGTGGCGTTACCCTGAGCCAGGAAGAAGAAAACAAGGTACATGCCTTTATCGAAGTGACTGAATCGCTGGCACGCAAGCAGGCCGAGGAAGTTGACCGTAAAGTAAGCGCGGGGGAGGACCCTGGCTTGCTAGCTGGCGTACCAGTTTCCATCAAGGATATTTTTTGTATCGAAGGCGTGCGTTCAACGGCGGCCAGCCGCATTCTGTCGAATTTTTACCCACCCTACACGTCTACTTCAGTTGAAAAGTTACAGAATGCCGGGGCTTTGATCCTAGGTAAGGTCAACCTGGATGAGTTCACCTTTGGTTCATCGAGTGAATCCAGCGCCTTTCAGCCCTGCCCTTACAACCCATGGGACCCCAGTTGTGCTGTGGGCGGCTCTTCCGGTGGCTCAGCCGCATCAGTGGCGGCCTATGAAGTGCCACTTTCGCTCGGGACTGATACCGGGGGTTCCATCCGTCAGCCTTCCGCCTTTTGCGGTGTGGTTGGCCTCAAGCCAAGCTATGGACGGGTTTCACGCTATGGATTGATTGCCTTTGGGTCTTCGCTTGATTGCCCAGGGCCGATCGCACGGAATGCTACTGATGCGGCTTTGATGCTGCAGGTGATTGCCGGCCTGGACCCGAGGGACGCAACCACAACCACGGTAGAACCCAGTGATTACCTGGCGGCCTTGCGGCAGGACCTGCATGGCCTGCGCATAGGCCTTTCACCTGATTACGGGCATATTGCCTATCCTGATTTTGAAACTGGGGATGTGCACTACGAAGCCTTGCAAGCAGAAGTGAGCCAGGGCACGCTGGACGCCGCGGAAGCGTTGGCAAAGGCCGGCGCTGAGATTGTGGAGGGCATTCCCATGCCCAACAGCCGCTTTGGCATCCCAGCCTATTTTGTGATCTCACGTGTGGAAGCAGCCAGCAACCTGCACCGCTTTGATGGGGTCAAGTATGGCTACCACACCGATAAGCCAGTAAAGGACCTCAATGAACTCTACCGCTTGACACGCGCGGAAGGTTTCGGCAACCAGCCCAAACTGCGAATTTTGATGGGCATGTATGTATCGGCCTCGCAGCATTCCGCCAACTATTACCATAAGGCGCTTAAGGTACGCGGGATGATCCGCAATGATTTTGTGCAGGCATTTGATAAGAGCGGCAAGTATGCCATTGACGTCTTAATGACACCTTCTACACCTACAACAGCCTTTAAGCGCAAGGCAGTCTTTGGGAATACAGTGCTGATGCAGTATTCCGATCAGATGAACGTTTGCGCCAATCACGCGGGTGTTCCGGCGGTTACCACGCCTGCGGGATTTGACGCCAAGGGTCTGCCATTGGGAATTCAGTTTATTGGCCCCGATTACCGTGAAGATTTGGTTCTGCGGGCAGCCAATGGCTATGAAAAAGCTACCGCAGATGCAGAATGGCGCTCCAGAAGGCCGGTTGTGCTGGGGCTAGGAAAGGAGCAGGCATGAACCAGTACGAGATTGTCATCGGGCTTGAAACTCACATCGAGTTGAATACCAAAACCAAAATATTCTGTTCCTGCAAGGCTTCTTCCTGGAATGAAGCTCCCAACACCAATATCTGCCCAGTTTGCGCTGGTCTGCCAGGGGTATTGCCTGTTTTGAACCAGGAAGTGGTGCTGAAAGGTGCCCGTCTAGCGGCGGCCATGCACGCGGAGATCAATCCGCGCTCTATTTTTGACCGTAAGAATTATTTTTACCCCGACCTGCCCAAGGGTTACCAGATTACCCAGTTCTATGAACCGATCGGCAAGGGCGGCTATATGGACCTTGAAGTGGCGGACGGCGGCACGCGCCATGTACGCATCAACCGCCTGCATCTTGAAGAAGATGCCGGCAAGACCAAACTTGAAGCCGGCATGCGTTTGCTGGACTATAACCGCTGCGGAGTGCCACTGGTGGAGATGGTCACCGAGCCGGACTTGCGATCCGCGGATGAAGCCGCCCAATATCTGACCCAATTGCGGCAACTCTTGCGCTGGATTGGCGTGTCAGAAGCCGACATGGAAAAAGGCCACCTGCGCTGCGATGCCAACGTGTCTGTACGCCTGGCCGGTAGCGAAAAACTGGGCACAAAGACCGAAATCAAAAATGTGAACTCGATCGATTCGGTAAGGCAGGCGATCACCATTGAAGCAAAACGGCAGATCGAGGCCTTGGAAGCCGGTGAGAGGATTCAATCCTATACCCTGGATTGGGACGCGGACACGGGCAAACTGCGCAAGATGCGCTCCAAGGAAACCGAAGCCGATTACCGCTACTTCGGGGAGCCGGATCTGCTGCCGGTGGTCCTGAGTGATGTGGAGATCGAGGGTATCAAGGCGGCATTGCCGGAAATGCCATTGGTGCGTAAAGCCAGGTTTGTCTCTGATTACCGCTTGAGCGCTTATGATGCCGATATTTTGATGAGCGAGAGGAATCTTTCGGATTACTTTGAAGAGGCGGTTAAAGATTATGGCGGGGAAGCTAAGACAGTCTCCAATTGGATGATGAACGACCTGATGCGCCTGATGAATAATCAGGGCAATGATGCCTCAAGCCTGAGCCTGCGACCTCAAGAT
>CAYVRH010000097.1:0-5336 GCA_964452955.1 uncultured Anaerolineaceae bacterium
TGGGGGTCCTGAATCAAGTCAAGCAAAAGAAAAAAAGGAGGTTCAGATCTGGTTTTGGAATGGGCTATCAGATCTTCCAAGGCTTGATACGGGTAACTACTCACCTCAAGGGCAACCCCCTGATTGTGGCTGTCGATCTGTTCCAAGCGCTCACGATCAACGGTCTGGAAAGGAATATTGCGCTCACGCGCGATGGATACAATTTCGTCCAGGCGACCTTCGCTGCGAATGCCCTTCGCTAAAAGTAGCTTAAAAGGCTGGCGGCGTTTGGCTACCAGGGCTTCGTAAACCGGGTTACGGCCTGTAAGCCACTCTTTCACTTCAGTTCCAGCTCCAGGAAGTGCCTTCCTTGCTGTCTTCCAGGGTAACCCCAAGGCTTTTAAGCCCGTCGCGGATGCGGTCTGAAAGCGCCCAATTTTTTTGCACCCGAGCTTCAGTGCGTAATGCAATCAGCAGATTGATAAATGGCTCAGCATCGCCATTTCCGGTTGTTGATTCCTCAAGGCTTAATCCCCAGACATCAGCAAGTTCTTTGAAAATGTTCAAAGCAGGCTCGAGCTGGGCATCTGAGGCACCATCTGCACGGGCTTGATTGAGCGATTTTGTCAGTTCGATGATGTGTGCCAGGGCAAGTGGGGTATTGAAATCATCATCCATGGCTTCGGTGAATTGCGCACGGGCATTTTTAGCTGATTCTAGTAATCGGCTGGCGCTATCATCAGATATGCCTTTTGCGCCAGGCAGGGCAGCTTTTTTTGCTGCCAGCAAGCGTTTGTAGGTTTGTTCGGCCTGTTCGATGACATCCTCGCCGTAAACCAGGGGAGCCCGATAGTTGGAGGCCAGTACCCAGAGGCGCATGACGTCGCCTGGGTGATCTTTAAGGAAATCCTGAATGCTGACAATGTTGCCAAGTGATTTGGACATTTTCTCGCCGGTCATGGTTACCATGCCGTTATGCATCCAAAAGCGGGCAAATTCCTTACCGGTGAGCGATTCAGTCTGGGCAATCTCGTTTTCGTGGTGGGGAAATATCAGATCGTTGCCACCGCCGTGGATGTCGATTTGTTCGCCAAGGTGGTGCAAGTTCATCGCTGAGCACTCAATATGCCAACCAGGGCGGCCAAGACCCCAGGGGCTGCTCCAGGCAGGTTCGCCGGGTTTAGTGGATTTCCAGAGGGCAAAATCTTCAGGGCTTTCTTTGCGCTCATCCACTGAAACACGGGTACCTGTGGCACTGTCTTTAACTTTTCGGCCGGATAGCTTGCCATAATCAGGGTCAGTATTTACGCGAAAATACACATCCCCATCCAAAACGTAAGCTTTATCGGCTTCGAGTAAACCGGCAATCATATTTTGAATGTATTCCATTTCCTGCGTAGCCCGTGGGTTGGCAGTGGCTTCTCTTACATTCAATGCTTTGAGATCTGCCCGGTAATCGTCGATGTACTTTTGCGCGAGCGTGAATGGATCCTGGCCAAGTTGATTAGCCTTATTGATGATCTTATCGTCTACATCCGTATAGTTCACAACAAAATTGACTGTGTAACCAGAGTATTCAAGGTAGCGGCGGATGATATCAAAGACCAACGCGGACATGGCATGACCAATGTGAGCGGTAGCATAAACCGTGGGTCCACAAACGTACATGCGTACACGGCGTGGTTCAAGAGAGGTAAATTCCTCTTTTTTTCGGGTAAGCGTGTTGTAAATGCGCAGGCTCATAAAGACCTCATTCAGGTTTTGCGAAAATCATGCGGCCAGCGGATGTCTGCAGGATTTTAGTAACCGTAACCTGGATTTCCCTATCCAGTAATTTGCTGCCATTCTCAATCACCACCATAGTTCCATCATCCAGGTAGCCAACCCCCTGGTTATACTCTTTGCCTTCCTGGATAACACGAATGGAGAAGGTTTCACCTGGCAGGAGAATGACTTTTACGGCATTTGCCAGATCATTGATATTCAAAACCTTAATGCCTTGAATATCCGCGATGCGGTTCAGGTTGAAATCATTGGTAAGGATAGGAGCTTCCATCTGCTTCGCCAGCGAAATGAGCTTGTCATCCACTTCCTTGGCGTCATTCACTTCGAGGTCCACGATCGTAACTGGTACATCGACATTTTGCTGCAGTTCTGAAAGCACTTCTATGCCACGCCGGCCACGAGCGCGGCGCAAACTATCTGCAGAGTCTGAAACGTACTGGAGTTCATTCAATACAAAACGGGGCACAATCAAGTTTCCCTGCAAAAAACCTGTTGCCGCGATATCGGCAATTCGACCGTCAATGATGACACTGGTGTCCACCAGAATTTTGCGTTCCTGGTCAAAGGCGGGGCCAAACTTGCTTACTTTACGTTTGCCACCGATGCCGCGAAAGAAAGTTGTAAAGTCTTCGTGACGAGTGGTAAAGAGCAAGACCCCCAGGTATCCGAAAAGAATCATGCCCACAAAAGGCAGTACCTTTCCGAAAACATCCGGCAGGAGGGAGAGTGGGTAAGCCAGCAAAGCTGCTACTACCAGGCCGACGACCAACCCAACGATTCCAGCCAGAAGAGTGGCTGGGGATTCTTTCTTGAATTGCCTAACCAATAAGTTAAAGGGTTTAATCGTCAAGGAGGGAGTCAACAAAAAGCCCACGAAGGCGAGTATTAACACGCAAATAATGGTGGTAATGGGAGCAGTAAAGGGATACGATGGCCAAAGCGCGAGGATAAAGGTATGGATCGGAATACTTGCCAAGCCGCCTCCAAGTCCGAAAAACAACGCTCCGATGAGGCGAGAAATGATAATTGCGTTCATAAAGACCTGCTTTCTTGACGTGCAATAAATTCTAAATAATAAAAAATATGATAGCACGGCAAAGCCGAAATATCAACGGCCTCCGGGCAATCTATGAAAATTCTTATGTTAGAGTATTAAAAAGAACCAGGCTTTGGGGATTCTTTTAGGCTCTTTTCAAGATTATTCTTTGGTTGTGGGGATTTGCGCGCCACACGCCGGGTTTGGGGGGCTCCGGATGCTTTAAGCATGCCATTTAATTCGCTTAATGCTTTTGGATCATACATGAAAGCATGGCACACGTCACATTGCCAGGCGGGAAAGTTGGGTACAGTTAAGAGATGCCCACTCACCACAGTGGAGAGGGTAATTTGCTTCTGTTTAATGCGGCCAACGTAGCAACGTGGACAAGTTTCAGGGTTAACTGGCAGCTTTTTCTTCATTTCGGAGGATTATAAACCATTTCTTTCGTAAAAGAACTTTTCGTAGGAGTCGAGATTATTGGGCAGAGCTTTCAAGGATATCTGGCATGGTAACCAGCCGAAATTGGTCAAAAGGCCAGTAAACCAGCAAGGCTTGCCCAACAACCCAATCCATATCCACAAAACCCCAGGTTGAGGAATCAGAGGAATCGTTTCGGTTATCGCCCAGGACAAAAAGTTTTCCTTCAGGCACGTCCCAGGTATTCACGCGCAGGGATTCTTCCATGATGTAGGGCTCGTTAAGAATAATGCCATTGACCTTGACCAGACCATTGGAAATAACCACGTGGTCACCTGGAATACCGATGACGCGCTTGATGTAATCTTCTTCAGTATTTCCCTGGTAATGAAACACAACAATATCTCCACGGGAATAATTGTCATTTCTATAAGCTAACTTATTTACAACCATCAGATTGCCCGGCTTGAGCGTAGGTAGCATGCTGATATTTTCCACCCTCACACGCTGTGTCACGTAATTGATGCCAAAAAACAAAACCAAAGCCAGGATAAGCGTTTCAAGAAGATCAAGCGTAGCGCTTTTTGCTTTTTTCTTATTAAGTTTGGCGCCATCGGTTAATGGCCCTGTTTCAACCTGCGAGGTATATTCTTCCATGCTTTCAATTCACCAAAGGCCCATCATACCACTTTCAGAACAATTATTTGCAGCCACTCAACGTTTTTTGAGCACAAGTTGGACTGGGGTTCCAACAAAAGGATATTCCTCGCGCAATTGATTCTCAAGGAAACGCATGTAGGTAAAGTGGCCCAGCGCAGGGTCGTTGCAGAAAAGCAGGAAAGTTGGCGGGTCAGTCTTGACCTGGGTGCCATAATAAATGCGGAATGGATGACCGGTTGTGGAGGGAGCGGTGTGAATATCCTGGGCACGCGTAAGAACTTTATTGATTTGAGAAGTACTCAGTTTCACCTGGCGCTCCTGCCAGACCTTCAAAACCAACGGCATGACTTGATGAACACGCTGACCAGTCTGCGCGGAAATGAAGAGCACAGGCACATAAGGCAGGAAGTTGAGAGATTGCCTTACTTTTGACTCAAATTCGATGGCGGTCTTCTCATCTTTTTCGACCGCATCCCACTTGTTGATGATGAGGATGACACTTTTCTTGGCTTCCTGGATAAAACCAGCAATATGCTCATCCTGGGCTGTAATCCCGGTTGTGGCATCAATCACTAAAAGCGCTACGTTACAACGTTCGATGGCCTGCATGGCACGCAGCACACTGTATTTCTCTACGCCAGGGATGATGGAACCGCGTTTGCGGATACCAGCTGTGTCAATCAGGGTAACCTGGTGACCTTCGTAAGTTATCTCAGTATCGATCGCGTCGCGGGTGGTTCCGGCTATTGGGCTGACGATCGCACGTTCTTCTTTTGCCAGCTTGTTCAAGAGACTGGATTTGCCGGCATTCGGCTTGCCCACGATGGCAACTTTGATCGTGTCAGGAGCTTCTTCTTCCTCAGTTTGGTCCGGGAATAGTGCGATAACGGCATCCAGCAAATCGCCAGTTCCAGTTCCATGGTAGGCTGAAATCGGGTAAGGTTCCCCAAGGCCAAAGCTGAAGAATTCATTGGCGTGCAAGGATAGTTTCTGGTTATCAGTCTTGTTCACTGCCAGGACGATGGGCGGGGTTGCAATTCCATCTTTTTTGGTCTGACGTTTGCGCAGGATCGTCAGGATCTCGCGGTCTGCCTGGGTTATCCCATCCTGGACGTTAACCACAAAGATGATTACGTCCGCTTCTTCAATGGCAATCTCGGCCTGGGCACGAATTTCGTCAACAAAATCTTTTGACCCGACCGATAGCACTTCTTGTGAAGCACGTTTGGGTGGGTCGATACCACCAGTGTCGACCACAAAGAAATCTTTGCCGGACCAGTCGCCTTCAGCAACCAGGCGGTCACGCGTTGTGCCGGGGGTTTCGTCAATGATGGCCAAGCGTTGACCTACCAGGCGATTAAAGAGCGTGCTTTTACCAACATTCGGTCTTCCGACCAAAACAATCACAGGTTTTTTCATGAGGCTTCTATCTTGAAATCACAACTTCCAGCAAAGC
>CAYVRH010000098.1:0-5295 GCA_964452955.1 uncultured Anaerolineaceae bacterium
TCTGGGATCAAGCCCAAAGCCAACAAGTCTGTGTGTACCCCTCCTGGCACGTTTGATGGGAACCAATCTTTTGTGCCTGCCTGCCTGAATTGCCATTCTCCAGCCAAATCTTGATAAATCATTTTTCCTCCTGAAATTTCCAGAATGTCTGCAGCGCGCTGTAATCCACCAGGGTCACGTCCTGGGTTTCCAACACCTGGCGAGCTTCATCTGAAGTCCAATAATCGCGATCACGCTGGCGGATGCCCATGCTTGCTGAATCAATGGCCAGCATTTCTGCATCGGCGACGCCCGGGTGAATGGCCCACTCGTTCAAGCCAGGTTTCAACGCGCCTGCCAGTTCCGTATAGCGGTGTGGTTGCCCAGACGGTTCGAGAAGATAGCTATCCAACAGCTCAGAGTCGTTGCAAGGCAAGCCCATCCCCTGTACTTTTCGGATGTTTTCTGCACCAAAGACGCGCAGAGGCAGGTCAAACTCATAGGCCAATCTGAGCAGCACTTCAAAGACACCAGGTTTCCTATCCAAGCGGATGGAATGCCAATTCAAATGATCCGGATGCAGCCCGAGCGCGTAAACTCTCTTGATCTGAGCTCGAAATTCACATTCAAGTTGGTGTAAAAAGTCAGGCCGATCGGCACTGTGAAAATCTTCGAATTGCCAGAAGCGCCCTTGCAGGTCCACCAAAGCTGGAACCTGATCAACGGGCAAACATGGTCCCCAATTGTAAACGCTTGAGTCGCACACCGCCGTCAGGTGTACCCCAAAATGGACGGTTGGGTGTTCCCGCAGGTAGTCAACTGCCTCGCCAGCCCAGGCCGTGCAGATCATCAAGCTGGTCGAGCGGATTATCCCAGCCTCGAGCACCTCGATAATCCCCCGGTTAACTGCGTGGCACATTCCAAAATCGTCAGCATTCAGAATGAGTAGGCGTCGATCTTCTGGATAGCCTAAAAGGCGGTTTGTCAATCCCAGTTGCATTCTCACCAAATTCAGGCGTGGTAATCCACTGTGGAAAGGTCCCAGGGTTCATAAATCTTCGGAACATCACTGATCAAGCGTTTGGTATAGGCTTCTTTCGGGTGCAGGATGACCTCGTCCGCGTCGCCACTTTCAACGATTTTTCCATGTTCCATGATATAAACTTCGTCTGAAATGTAGTAAGCCAAGCCAATATCATGCGTGATGAAGATCAGGGTCATGTTGATTTCATCGCGTAGTTTGAGCAGCATCTCAAGAATGGTGGCGCGGCTGCAGGCATCTATCATTGAGGTTGGCTCATCCGCCAGCAGTATCTCTGGCTTTAGCAAAAAGACGCGCGCAATCATCAAGCGCTGCATTTGACCGCCCGAAAGTTCAAATGGATATTTATTGGTCAACTCAGCAAATTTGAGATTGACAAAACTGCAGGCCTCTTCCATCTTGGCTATTTTTTCCTCTTTGGGCAACTTTCCGCCCCCAGAGAGGGTGATGCAATCCAAAAGGACATCGTCGATTTTGGTAAAGATGTTGTAAGACGAGTAAGGATCCTGGAAAATTGCTTGAATCGATTTCCAATATTCCTTGCGCTTCTTGGCAGTACTGATGTCAAGCGGTTTTCCCCGGAAATGAATCTGGCCAGAGGTCACGCTGGTCAGACCCAACAACATCTTGGCAAGTGTGGTTTTACCGCTGCCAGATTCGCCTACAATCGAGACTACTTTACCGGCATCAAAGCAGAAACTGACATTATCCACTGCCACCGTGCGGGATTTACCGAAAGCATAAATCTTGGTTAAATTGGATCCACTTAAACAATCTTTGCAGGTTTCATCAGCCATTGCTATATGCCTTTCTTAACACATCCTCACCGAAAATGCAGCGGTAAAAGCGATCGCCCTCTGCTGGACGCATCGAGATTTCATGGGTTTTACACTCCGGCACAACATACTTACAGCGCTCAGCAAATTGGCAACCCTGTGGCGGATGCTTGAGATTGGGGGGCACTCCCGGGATAGATGACAGCTTGGCATTGCGCACACCACTCTCAGGCACGATGATGGATCCCATCAGGCCTTTGGCATAGGGGTGCAGCGGGTCAAACACAGTTTGTTTGGCCGTGCCTTTTTCAACAATCTGGCCGGCGTACATCACCATGATGTCATCGGTGACGTTATAAAGCAGGGGCAGTTCGTGGGTGATGAAGATCATGGCTTTCACCAAGCCGCGGTCCATCAAGTCAAGCAGCATTTTGATGACCATTTTCTGGCTGGATACATCCAAAGCCGATGAGGGCTCATCCGCGATTAATATTTTTGGTGAAAGAAACACCGAAATCGCGATAACCGTACGCTGCTTCATGCCGCCGGAAAGTTCGACAGGATAGTGATCCAACACTGATTTTGGCAGCCCAAGCAATTCAAAGCGCGTCTCGGCCAGCTGGCGAACTTCCTTTCTGTCCGCATGTGGGTTATGCGCCAGAGCTACATCTTCAATAAAATTGATGATCTTGCGCGTTGGATTAAGCGCGTTCATGGCAGATTGCGGAATATAAGCAATTTCCTGACCGAGCACTGATTGTCTGACCACGTCGGGCTCAAGGCTTGAGATATTCTTGCCATCAATGATGATGTCTCCGCTGACGTAATGCAACGGCGCGAAATAATAACCCATCAAGCTCAGTGCCAGCGTCGATTTTCCGCATCCCGACTCGCCTGCAATGCCCAGCGATTTCCCTTCCTCAATCTCAAGGGATACGCCGTTGACAGCATAAACATCTTCGTTGTAGCGTGTCGTATATTTGGTTTTGAGGTTATCTACCTTTAGGATGGTTTTTCCCATGCAACACCTATTCCCTTAATGCCGGATTGAAAATTTGATCGAGGCTGGTATTGATCAGGTTCATCGAGAAGGTAATCAAAGCAATGACCACAATGACGGGGAAATAAGCCCACCACTTACCAAGGATATGGGCTTGGTAAATCATTGCCCAGTTCATCATCAATCCTAATGTAGGAACCAGAGTGGTTTTCGGGCCCAAACCCAAAATGGAAAGGCTGGCTTCAGCCAGAATTGCCGATGAGATTTGCAGGATGAAAGCCATCACCACATAAGAGGCGATATACGGCAGAATATCCCTGACAATTATTGAAGCAGTTGAGTGGCCGGATAGTTTGGAGAGGTTAACATGGTCGCGATTGCGCAGTGAAATTACCTGCGCGCGCACAGCTTTGGTCGTCCAAACCCAGGAGGTCAAGCCAATAACCGTCGCGATAGTGGTTGGTCCACGCTCGGTCTGACTGATACTATATGAGATCAGGATCAGGATAATCAGGCTGGGGATAACGATCAGCAGGTTGGTGAAGAACATGATCAGATCATCCAGCCACCCGCCCACATAACCAGAGATCAATCCGAGCACCAACCCAATTGCAGTGGCAATCGAGCCCGCAATAAGACCAATCTGTAGCGAGACCGCGGTGGCTTTTACCAACTCTGTCAGTACATCTCTGCCAAAGTTGTCTGTTCCAAGCGGCAGAACCCTCACACTGGAAACCTCACCAATATTCACATAATCCAACGGCAAAACCTCACCGGTCTTCTCAAGCGCGCCATTGGTTTCTCTGGCAAGAATCAGACCTGCCGAGTCCAGGATGCTTTCAAGCTTGGCGTTCAGGCGTCTGTAGTATTGCAATTTGGCAAAGATCATCCCTTTTACGTTCAACTTGGGGTCGTACTTTTCTCTCCAAAGAGCCAGTAATGCGGTCGTATCTTCAAGATTAATCTGGTCCTCAGGCACACCAATTGCCAGTAGATAGGTCTTCATCTCATTGCGATCCTCAAGCGCTAACTTGGAAGCCAAACGTTTAGCCTGGGCGTCCGCGAGATTGAGACTATAGATAGGCGCTCCACTAACGCTATCCAAATTGCTGACGTAAATTCCTGGTGGGAAGAAGGTGCCCCTACCGATAATCTCCAGGGGTGGAGATTTTACGAACAAGGGGTAGAAGAAAATCATAAGCAGCAAAAAAACAAGGATTCCAAAACCCAATCTGAATTTTCCATCCTTGAAAATGTTCTTAAGTGTGCTTCTCACCTGTGCTCCTCCTTACTCTGCCTGGGTCGCACGGATACGAGGATCAACAAAACCGTAGAAAATTTCTACGAGGAAGTTCACAATCAATACCATGATTGTGATAATCAGAGTAACTGCTGAGACCAGCGGATAATCCTGCCCCTTGATAGCGGAAAGGATGGTTGTGCCCAGGCCGGGGTAACTGAAAATTGTCTCCGCGACGATCGAACCGCCTACCATCGTACCAAGTGAGAGCGCCAACCCGGTCAGTTGGGGAAGCATGGCATTTCTGAAGACATATCGGACGATCTGATTGTCTTTAATCCCCATGAAGCGGGAATATTTAACGTAATCAGCATTAAGTTCGTAAATTGCCATTGAGCGCATTCCGATCGCCTGGCCGCCAATGGTAATCAAAACAATCGACAGGAAAGGCAAGACGTAATGGTGTAATACTGAAGTAACAAATTCCCAACTGAGGTTGGGTATCATATCAAAACCATATCCTCCCGAAGTTGGAAACCACCTGAGTTTGACCGCAAAGATCACCAATAAGACAACTGCCATGCCAAAGGCGGGGAAATTACTGATGAAAATACTGAGAGGGAGCAAAGCCTTATCAAATGGGCCTTTTCGATAGGCCGCCACTGCGCCCAAAGTATTACCCAGTATCCAACCGACAATAATGGCCGGTAATTGCAGGGCTATCGTCCAGGTAACCGCCGACTTGATAATATCCGAAACAGGGCGTGGGAACTGTGTGAACGATACTCCAAAATCGCCCTTGAAAACATTGCGAAGGTAGATGATAAATTGTTCGAAAATTGGTTTGTTAATGCCAAACTGAGCAGCATAGTTATCGTAAATTTCTTTAACGCCTGTAGACGAAGACATGCCTTGGGCAATTCTTGCCACAATCCCTGCCACTGGGTTACCGGGCATTAGTCTTGGAAGTAAAAAGTTCAAGAGAAACGCAAAAATAATCGTGATCAATAACCACAGCAGTTTTTTTCTGAAATATTTCCAATAGCCTTTCAAGACAGTCTCCTTTCCCTACCCATCAGGATTGAGCCATGTTCTGCTTACGCAGAACATGGCTCTGAACTAATAAACTGTTATGGGTTAACCAGGGTCAAATTGTAGAGGCCGGCGATGCTGTATCCATCGGTTAGGTCCAGTGGAGGTACAGCTGGGTCTGTGCCATCTCCTTCATGCGGGAAGTTGGTCCAAACACTCTCGTTGA
>CAYVRH010000099.1:0-5286 GCA_964452955.1 uncultured Anaerolineaceae bacterium
AGCGCGTCCCCCTGAAACTGGAACTTATGCAGGGGGACGCGCTTGAAGTAGATAAGCTCTTGGCTGGACGCAGTTTTGACCACGTTTTGATGATGGGCCCTCTCTACCACCTGTTGCTTGAAGCAGACCGCAAAAAAGCAGTGCAAAACGCGCTTGCCCTCACCAAACCTGGCGGCAGAGTCTATCTTTCTTTCCTGCTGATGTTCAGCGGGGTGATTTATTACATGAGTAGCAACCCTGAAATGATCCTGGGTGAAGCCGAAATACCATTCCTAAACGCGGTGAAAGGCCGATATTCCTACGGTGGGCCAGCCTTCACCGAAGCCTATTTCATCGATCAGAATGAGATTTTGCCTTTCATGGCGCCATTCGGGCTGGAGGATCAGCACCTCTTCGGTCAGGAAGGCATTTTAGGTCAATTTGAAAACCAGTGGCTTCTCCAGCCCGACGCCGTGCAGAAAGCCTTCCTGGATCTGGCCTATCCCCTGCTGGAGAGACCCGAATACTTGAGTTATGCTGAACACGCCATGCTGCACGGGCGCAAACCAATCAAAAAGGACGCAGTCAAATGACGATCTATGAACATTTCGCCAGGCATTACCAGCACAGTCAGTATTCTGCTTTTACAAAATGGGTCATCAAGGAGGTCTTTCCCCACTGGTTGGAAGTTTTGGATTTCAAGCCAAATTCCGTGCTGGATCTGGCTTGCGGGGCGGGCGAATTTGCCATCGCCCAAGCCAAAGCCGGCTTGCAGGCGGTCGGCATCGACCAATCGCCCTCACTGCTTGAGCTTGCTCAGGCTACTGCCGCGGAAGAAGGCGCTACTGTGCGCTGGATGCAGGGGGATATCAGCCAGTTTTCACTCGCAGAGCAATATGACTGTGTTACCTGCTGGTTTGACAGCCTGAACTACCTGCTCAAAATCGAAGATTTGGCCAACTGCTTCAAAGCTGCCTATGCGCATCTAAAACCGGGTGGCTACTTCCTCTTTGATATGAACACCATCTACGGCATCGTCGTCCAATGGCAGAAGAACCCATATTTAATCCAACAAGAAACGGATGATTACCTTGAGGTTTGCGCCAACTCCTGCGACTACGAGAACTCGGTTGCCCAGATGCGAATCATCATGTTTGAGAAGCAAGGTGAAGCCTGGAACAGGTTCGAAGAGGTGCACACTGAACGCGGATACGCGGTGGATGACATCTTGCTGCTGCTCGAAAACGCCGGATTTGTGGTCAAGCACCTACTCGGTAATCCGCTGCTCATGCGCCCCCTCGAAACCGAAGATAGCCGCCTTTGGGTGGCAGCCCGAAAACCACTGAACGGCAAAAAATGACTGACCGTCAGTTTGAAATCGTAAAAAAGATACTGGGCTTCAGCACAAGCATCGTCTTCTTTGGTGGAGCCGGTGTGTCAACCGCATCCGGCATCCCAGACTTCCGCTCAGCAACCGGCCTCTACAACCACCAGACAGGCGGCAAATATCCCCCTGAAACCATGCTGAGCTACCCTTTCTTCCGCCAGCATCCGCGCGAGTTTTTTGAGTATTACCTCAATCACCTAATTGTCCGGGAAGCCCAACCCAACCCCGCCCACCTTGCCCTGGCCGCGCTGGAAAATGCCGGTAAGCTCAAGGCCATCATCACCCAGAATATCGACGGACTGCACCAGGCCGCCGGCAGCAAAAACGTCGTCGAACTGCATGGGAGCGTCAATCGCTTCTATTGCCTGGGTTGCGGAAAGCCTTACAACCTGGCTTTTGTGGAAGCCGCAAATCCGTTGCCTCCTCTTTGTCCTGTCTGCGGCAAGCTGGTGCGGCCAGACGTTGTCCTCTACGGGGAGCCTCTCGATGGCGAGGTTATGCAAAACGCCATCGATGTCATCGACGCTGCGGATGTACTGATCGTTGGCGGTACTTCGCTGGTGGTCTACCCCGCAGCTGGTCTGATTGATTATTACACCGGCGACAAACTCATCCTGATTAATCGCGATCCCACCCCCTTTGACCGCCGCGCCAATTATGTTCTGCACGAAGACATTGCCAAAATCCTCCCTCTGCTGGCAGGCATGGATTCAAACAGAAATCTGGATTAAGCTCGCCAGCGTAAGCCCATTTCAATCCCCCCAAATTCAAAACACTTATTTGAGCAGACTCTTCGCCCTCTGCCAGATATCGTCGAACATCGTAGCGGTTAATTTGCCCGTTTGGGTATTCTGCAGGCTGGGATGATAGGAACACAGCAGCCAGGGCAGCCCATTCCCTTGCTCATAGTACTGGTTGTGCCCAAAAATCAATCCCTTTCTGCGTCGTTGACTGCATTGCGGCAAAGCCAGCCAGCCATCAAAGGCGATTTTCCCCAGCAGCACCACCCCCTGCAAGTTTTTGAGCAAGCCCAATTCTGCCTGCAACCAGGGTCGGCAATTGATAACTTCCTCCGGGCTGGGTTTATTGGCAGGCGGGGCACAGCGGCAGATCGCTGTGATAAATAGATCGGTCAATGCCATCCCATCACCTTGGGCAACTGCCCTCGCTTGGTTGGCAAATCCTGCCCTGAAAAGCGCTGGGAACAAGAAATCTCCCGATCCATCGCCCGTAAACATCCTGCCGGTACGGTTGGAGCCGTGCGCTCCGGGTGCCAAACCCAGCACCAAAATGCGGGCATCTGGATCGCCAAATCCCGGCACTGGTTTACCCCAGTAGGTTTGATCCCGATAAGCGCGCCGTTTGACCCTGGCCACTTCCTCACGCCAGGCAACCAGGCGCGGGCACTTTCGGCAGGCTGTGATTTCCTGCTCAAGAGCTTCAAGCGCGGTAAGAAAACCGCTCATTTGCCAGCCTGATCGGCCTTTGCTCTTGTATGCACCTGCTCGAGCAGCATATCCACCATGGCAATCGGGTCTGGAATGGTGATGCCCGGTAGGCTGCGCAGGATGTTCTCCAACGGGTCGTTTTGCATCAGCACTTCGTAATCCACACCCAGAGTGGCATCTTTGATGGCGTTTTCTCCGATGGCGCCCATCAGCATTCCTTTGAGCTCACGGAAGAAGGGTCCGCCATACGGGTCTTGTTCCCATTCTTTGATGGTGGACTCGCGGTTGAGAATGCAGGGTAATTTTTGGGTGGATTTGAGCTTCACCGGCAGTACTGCCTCGATATCCTGCGAGGAAGAGCCTATCAAAATCTCAAATTCGTCCTGGTCTGCTACCCACTGTTTATACATGGGGTGCCAGTAGGCAAAACTACGGAAATCGAGATGCACCGTTGCGGTCTTGGTTTCACTCGCCTCAAGCGCGAGTTTCACGAAGCCCTTCAGTTCTTTTTCAGGCCGGGAGACCTGCGGATTCAGCTGGCGGACGTAAACCTGCACCACTTCCTTGCCGGCCACATGCCCCAGGTTGGTCACGTCAATCGAAACATCCACACCTTCTTGATCTGTAAATTCAGAAGTCGACACCCTGGGGTTCGAATAGCCGAACTGGGTATAGCTCAATCCAAAGCCAAACGGGAATTGCACTTGCTTTTGCATCTTGTCGTAGTAACGGTAACCGATAAAGAGGCCTTCGCCATACCAGACTTCATGCGCTTCCCCAGGGAAGTTGAGGTAAGCCGGGGTATCTACCAGGCTCAAAGGGAAGGTCTCGGCCAGTTTTCCGGAGGGGTTAATCTGCCCGAAGAGAATACCAGCAATGGCCTGTGCGCCGGCCTGACCCATCATGTAGGCCTCAAGCACCGCTGGTACCGAGTCAATCCAGGGGTTGAGCCTGACCGGTGCGCCATTATTGAGGATGACAACGCAGTTGGGTTGCGCGGCAGCCACAGCCTTGATGAGGTCTTGCTGCTGCTCGGTGAGATCTAAAGAGCTTCTGTCGTAGCCTTCTGATTCGATATAGCCGGGTAATCCGATGAAAAGCAGTGCCGCGTCGCTGGCTTTGGCAAGCTCAGCGGCTTCACGGATCATGCCTTCATGCAGGCGATCCTCTGCGGGATATCCTTCCGCATACATAAAATCCGCCTGCGATACTTTCCGCAGCGCCTCCAGGGGCGCGTCCAGCTTTGTTGGGTTGATATGCGAACTGCCATTGCCCTGATAGTGAGCCTCAACAGCGGTTCGGCCGATGACAGCGATCTTTTTCTGATCTTTCAAAGGTAATAAACCGGAATTCTTGAGCAGCACCATGCCTTCGGCAGCCACTTCGGTTGCCAGTTGATGATGACCTTCAGCCTCAAAACTGCCTTCTTTCTTGGTTTCCCTGGCTTTTGCCAGCACCCTGAGGATACGCCTAACGGCGTCGTCCAATCGCGCTTCGCTCAATTCGCCAGAGCTTACGGCTTTCACCACACGCTGCACTTGGCTATCATCCGGACCTGGCATTTCAAGGTCAAGGCCGCCCTTCAGAGCTGCCACCTGATCATGCACTGCACCCCAATCCGACATCACCAAGCCCTCAAAACCCCATTCGTTTTTGAGAATCTCAGTCAGCAAATGCTGATTCTCCGAGGCGTAAGCACCATTCACTTTGTTGTAAGAGCACATCACCGTATAAGGCTTGGCCTGCTTGACAGCTTTTTCAAAAGCCGGCAGGTAGATCTCACGCAAGGCGCGCTCGCTCAGCTTCGCATCCATCACGAGGCGTTGTGTTTCCTGGTTGTTAACGGCATAATGCTTGAGCGAAGTGCCCACTCCTAGGCTTTGCACGCCTTTGATAAATGCCGCCCCCATCTCACCAGCCAGGTAGGGATCTTCAGAAAAATATTCAAAATTCCGCCCGCACAAGGGGGAGCGTTTCATGTTGACCCCAGGCCCCAGGATGACATCCACACCTTGGGCAATGCATTCCTCGCCCAGTGCCTGGCCCATACGAGCAATCAACTCGCGATTCCAAGTGGCGGCAGTGAGTGAAGCAGTCGGGAACGCGGTAGCAGGTTCACTCTGCTGCACATCAGCCGTTTCATCGGCGATGTGCCGCAAGCCATGGGGACCGTCTGCCATATTCAGGCTGCTCACGCCCAGTTCTTCAAATGGCACCGTGGTCCATTTTGAAGCGCCTGTGCACAAGCTGGCCTTTTGTTCCAGGCTCATAGCACTGATTATCATTTCGGGATCCATTGTCATCTCATTGCATCCTTTCAGAACCTAAAAACATTAATCAAGTAACGCCGCTTTTTGATTTCACTTGCCAGGCATCAAAAGCATTAAGAAATTCAACAACAGGAGAGCATCTTGCATTCCTGTCTTTGAAGCCAATTATACCGGCCAAAAGTAGGAGCTTCTAGCAATCAAT
>CAYVRH010000100.1:0-1831 GCA_964452955.1 uncultured Anaerolineaceae bacterium
GGCTCTACCTTAGTGGCAGCCTCATACTTGGTATTGTCATGGGGATTTTCCAACTGCTGTTTAATTTCTATGTTCTCAGCCTGGGCTTTAATGAGGAAGTTTTAGGCACGCTGGTTTCTTTTCGCAGCTTAGCTGCTTTGATCTCAGCGATTCCAGCCGCACTGCTGGTCAACAAAATTGGCAAACGCAATGCTTTTATTACAGGCAACTTGCTGATTGGGGTTTCTATCGCACTGATGCTGCTTTTTCCTGGTTTTGCTCTCTTCAGGGCGATGAATGCATTAATTGGTGTTGCGCAAACTCTTTCTGCCGTGGGTATGGGTCCTTTCCTGATGGAAAACAGCACGGATTACGAACGTACGTATCTTTTCAGTGTAGCCTCCGGAATCAATATGACCGCAATGGCGGTTGGCGAATGGGTTGGTGGTTACCTTCCAAACTGGTTCGGTAGATTGCTTAACGTGGCTAGCACAACAACGCGAGCCTATTCTGTCACTCTGGGCCTTATCTGCATAGGGTCAATCCTTTCGATTATCCCATTTCTCTTCATCAGCAATAAGTACGTACCCTCGAGCGGTCGATCCATATTTAAACTGGACTACTTTAAACATAATCCGAAAGGTCTTTCACGGCTTATCCTTCCGCTTTTCATTACCTCTATTGGAGCAGGAATGATTATGCCCTTCATGAATGTTTTTTTTCGCACCGTGCATGGGCAAAGTGATGCGGCTATCGGCACCATATTCGCCTGGGGCGCGCTGGCGATGGGGTTTGGTTTGATGGTGGCTCCTGCGCTAGCAGAACGATTTGGCAAGATTCAGGTTGTGGTGATCAGCCAGGGACTTTCCATTCCGTTCCTGATTTTGCTGGGATTTTCGCCATTCCTGGCACCGGTACTTGCAGCTTACTATGTGAGGGCCGGCTTGATGAATATGTCCAATCCGGTATATTCAACCTATGTAATGGAAAAGGTGCCCGGGGAATCAAGGGCGATGATTGCTTCATTAACTAGCATGTCTCATAACTTTGGATGGGCACTCAGCCCGATGTTTAGCGGCTGGTTGCAGATACGTAGCGGATTCAGTGGTCCATTTCTATTCACAATATCGACTTATACCCTGGCAGTGCTATTGTATTACCTCTGGCATTGGCGGGTAGACAGGCTAAACAAGGCCGTAACAGCCGTTTAGTTGTGGACCTATTTGATGTTATGAGGGGTTCAGGCGGAATTCGTAGATTCCGTCTTCGTATTCCCAGAAGTGGCTGCACTGGGGGCAGGTTTGCGATGAATTTGATTCGGGCAGTGCGCAGCCGCAAGCCGGACAGGCAAAGAATTGGCCTGGCTCGGGTTTGGGGCTGCTACCCTGAGCACTTAGGCGTGTGAATACACTGGGAGTGTAATTGACAAAGCGGCCGATGGGCTGCAGGGTGGAATCCAGGCTGACGAGCAAATCATGCTTGATATGGCGCTTGAACCAATCCGCCCGAAAGTGTGAAACCGCCAGCCGTTCTTCTACACTAAAACCAGATGCCTGCAATTGACTCCAGATAAACCGTGGGTGAAAGTCGAAATTGAGTTTTACGAACTCAACCGGTTCCAGGCTGAGCGGGTTCCAATTCTGTTTTCTCAAAAGGTAACGGGCAATAGCCTTGAGATTGCGCTTATTAGCGAATTCCAGAATGAAGATACCGTTTTCAGCCATTACCCGGCGAATCTCACAGAAAGCAGCTAGCACATCAGCGAAGTGGTGCAAGGTGCGGATCATGGTGGCGCCATCAAATAGTCCAGCCGTGAAGGGCAGTTTGTAAATATCGGCGGCAACGTAGATGT
>CAYVRH010000100.1:1841-5256 GCA_964452955.1 uncultured Anaerolineaceae bacterium
CCGGTCAAAGCCAGTGTAACGCTTGGTGTTTCGGCCAGCGCCAGCGCCCAACTCAATCAACAGTTTTCCGCCGCGAGTGAAGAGGCGTTTGAGGGCAATTTCTTCCACCGCGTCTTCGTAGCGACGGTTGCCTTCCTCCCAGAAGCTTTGCTGGTAGTCAGAATCTGTATAATCACAGACTGGAGGTGTATCTGAAAGTGAGTGTTTATCCATAGAAAATGCGCTGGGCAGGTGATTCGGTAACACCCGAAGAGTTCGTCTTACCGCTGCTTCCTCTCGGACCTGACGGGGTTCGGCGAATTTCGCCGCACCGAGCCCGCCCAACGCCTGTTAAAGATAAACGCAAGTGGGGCGGATGTCAACCAATTCTGAAGGCTGTAAACAGGAATTTTCAGGTATTAAGAAACTTTGGCTCAGCTCAACTGGTTTTGGTTTCCATCTCAAAACCAGGAATTTTTGTGCGTCGCTCTGCCCACTTCAGAACAATCGTCAACAGAAAGACCAAGCCCAAGTAAACCACCGCGATGGCCAGGTAAGCGCCGATCGGATTGTAAGAAGCTGCCGCGGCGCGTTTGCCCTTGGCCATGAGGTCCTGGACAGCGATTAAGAAGACCACGCCGGTGGTTTTGAGCAGGGAGATGGGCTCATTTGACCAGGCCGGCAAAGCCAGGCGCAAGGCTTGGGGAAGGATGATCTGGTAGATGGTTTGCCAGCGGGACATGCCGATGGAACGGCCGGCAACCATCTGCGACTCACCGATGGCTACGATGGCTCCACGCAGATATTCAGCCTGATAAGCCGCGCTATTAAGACCCAAGGCCGCATAGGCGGCTGTGCTTTGGCTCAGGGTTATCCCAAGCGACGGTAAACCGTAATAGATCAGAAAGAGTTGCACCAATAGAGGTGTACCTCTGAATACTTCAATATAAGCTGTGCACAAGCCGCGCAGCCATTTCGTGCCATAGACCTTGCCCAAAGCGAGCGCGAGCCCAAGAAGGAATCCAATCCCCAGGCCGACAAAGGTCAATTCCAGAGTGATACCTGCTCCTTTGAGGAAATCTGGCCAATAACGTTGAAATAGGCTCAACCAGGCGCTCATTCGCCTTTTTTCTCCTTCTTGCCGTAGAGCTCAGAAATTTTGCCAAGGAATTCGCGGGTACGCGGGAAACGGGCATGTTCAAAAAGTTCTTCCGGGGAACCCTCCTCAACAATGCTGCCCTTTTCCATGAAGATGATGCTGTCGGCTACTTCCCGCGCGAAGCCCATCTCGTGGGTGACCACAATCATCGTCATCCCGCTTTTTGCGAGGTCGCGCATGACCTCGAGCACCTCACCAATCAATTCTGGATCGAGGGCAGAGGTGGGCTCATCGAAGAGCATAACCTCCGGGTCCATAGCCAATGCACGGGCGATGCCAACACGCTGCTGTTGGCCGCCAGAAAGTTGACCAGGATATTTATCCATATGCTCAGAAAGACCCACACGCTTGAGGTGACCAATGGCTTTTGCTTCAGCTTCATCTGCTTTCATGTGACGCACTTTGGTAAGCCCCAGTTTGACGTTCTCCAGGGCAGTCAGGTGGTTAAAGAGCAGAAAGTTTTGGAATACCATGCCACAACGTTGGCGGACGTGATCTTCATTGACGCCCTTGGCGGTAATTTCTTCGCCGCACAAAAAGATCTGGCCTTCATTCGGGCGGGTGAGCAGATTAATGCAGCGCAGCAGTGTGCTCTTCCCGGTGCCACTGGGGCCAATAATCACAACCGTATCACCAGAGTTAACCTGCAGGTCAATATTGTGGAAAATTACCTTGTCACCGTATTTTTTGGTCAGATTATGGATTTGCAGGATGGGTTCAGTCATAAGAGCTCGCTTAAGGATTGGCGGGAATGGCTAACTTTTGCTCCAACCTGCCAAGCAGGCGGGTGGTGATAAAGACCAGGGCAAAATAGATGAGGGCTGCCGCGGCATATGCCAGGAAAGGCTGCTGAGTACTGGCACTGATAAGTTGGGCTCGTCGCAGAATTTCGGGCACACCCAATGCGTAGATCAGGGAGGAATCCTTGATGACAATGGCGGCCTCGTTTGACCAGGAAGGCAAAGCAACTCGCAGAGCCTGTGGCAGTAGGATTTCCCGGATGGCCTGGGCATGCGTGAGGCCGATTGCTCGGGCGGCCATGAGTTGGCCACCGCTGACGGATTGCAGAGCGCCGCGGATAATTTCCATCTGATAGGCGCTGCTAATGATACCCAATGAAATAGATCCCGCTAAAAAAGGTGAGAGATTTACGCTACCAGAGACCACGAAGTAGAGGACAAAAAGCAGCACAATCGGCGGTATGCCGCGCATGACTGTGCTATATACTGCCATCACATTGTAAAAGACTTTACCCCCATAAAGGTAAAGCAGGGCAAAAAGCAGACCTAAAAGCAAACCCGCGGGTAGTGCAATCAGCGATGCCCCAAGGGTATAAAGAGTCCCTGAGGCAATGTAAGTCAAGAATACATTTAGGTCCAAAGCATCACCCATTGGGCTGGCAGGCTAAAGGGTAAAAGCCTGCCAGCATCGGGTTTTGAGACCTATTCACCAAAATACTTAGCAGCCAATTGGTCGATGACACCCTCGGCCTGCAAGGCATCGATAGCTTTATCAATTTCAGTCTTTATTTTTTCGTCATTGAGCGGCAGCACAATATTGATGGGGCCGGCAGAGGCGATGGCTTCATGCAGTAACATTTGGAAACCAGGGTGAGCAGCGAGTAGAGCTTTCGCGGGCACGTAGTCGGCCATCAGGATGTCGATGCGGCCAGCTTCAAGATCGAGGGCGGCCTGGTCAACACGTTCATACTGCTGAACGTTTTCTTCCTTGACCAGATTCGTGTCGATCAGGTTTTCCTTGATCCAAGTGTCCTGGGTGGTACCGGATTGGACGCCCAATTTATAAGCGGCAACATCTTCCGGTTTTTCAATTTTGCCGGTGAAGCCTTTGTTGGCGATGAAGGAGTCTTCGGAATTGAAGTATTCCTTGCTGAAGCCAACTTCCTTGGCACGCTCTTCACTGTAGTTAAAGCAGGAGATGGAAACATCGATTTTGCTTTCTTTTACAGCGGCAATCAGGCTATCGAATGGCATGTCAACCCACTCGACCTTGACGCCCATTTTCTTGCCAATTTCCTCCATCAGCTCGATGTCAAAACCGGTCTTCTGGCCGGTGCTATCCACAAATTCATAAGGCGGATAGTCAGCTGAAGTGCCTACCAATATCTTGCCGTCCTTCTTGATCTTGTCCAGCACGGAAGCAGGGCCAGCTTGGGTGCAGGCTGCCATCAGGGTGGTAATTAAGATGATGCTGATGAGGATAACTAAAACCTTCTTCATGATGCTCCTCCTTGAGGATTACGTTGGTTAAGGTTAG
>CAYVRH010000101.1:0-5252 GCA_964452955.1 uncultured Anaerolineaceae bacterium
TCCAGCGATACTCGCTGCCGGCCTGGCCAAGCGCATCCATGATGGCCCGCCGCTGTTCGTCATCAAAAGAAGACGATAACGTAGCCTGGAAGCTTTCCAGAATTGTTTTTACACTGGTGTAAAGTTGAGCGATTTCCTCACTGATGTGTAGATCTGCGATAGAAGCCTGACCGAGCAATTTGCGGCAGAAATCGATGTAGCGACGCAGATAGCCAAGCGTGACTACAGAGAGACCCTTGCCAACCAGGGCGTTATTCGCATCGTTCCACTCTGGGCGCTGTGTGTTCATCCAGATACCGCCCTCTGGGACAAAGTTGACTAGCTTGGCAAGCAGGAGTGTGAGCAGCTTTTCTGCGAGGGAGCGATGCAAAACCTGGCCTTCGGCGTTAGTAAGCAGTTTGCCATCATTCCCGACAACTTGAACTCGTTTCAGGATTTCAGCATCAAGTACGTAGTCAAAATGGATGGTGTTATAAGGGTCATTAACCAGATCGGTGTAAGGTTTGATGCGATATGGGACATTGGCATAGGAAAGAATAGGCCGGTCAAGAAACGCTTCCAGCTTACCCGGATGTACCTTGGCACTAATTTCCATCAGCTTTTGCAGGTAGATAATCTGGTGGTCACTCCAATAACCGATATTAGCCCAGGGGTTACCTGGTTCCGGGCTTTCCCACTCCATGCCTGAACGCTTGATCCGGTATGGGTTATATCCATCCGCGGTGGTCGCGCTTAGAAAAGTAAAAATCATGCCTTCAATAAATTCAGGATAGGAATAAGCCAGGGCTTCCCAATTTTGAAAAATATCACGCCAGTTCCCTTGATAATCCAGCCGTACCGTACCATCTTCATTCTTGATATTGATGGCGAACTTGTTCCAGGGGCGGCTGGGGTCTCCATGACGGCGACTAAAAGTCAACGGAAGATAAGTGTAAGCCAGGCGGGCAAGATCGGCCGAAGGCTGTGCGTCAACCCGGGAAAGCAGCTCAGAAACCTGGAGCTTTTTCGGTAGTGCCAGGAAGAAATCAGCATGGTTCTGCAGTGTTTGCTTGAGGTGAGTGGAGACGTAATCAACAAAATCAGCGCTGTCAATCTGATATTGGTCTGCAAAGACGCCTCCCCGCATCACATTGAACATAACATTGGCAAGGTGATGTGAGGTGCGAAGCTTATCCTCACCAAGCTGAGAGCCATCGGCACTGCTGACAATCTTGCTCAGTTGGTCCTCGTTGGCCTTGAAATCTTCTTCAATCTCCTGATAGAGCTCAACTGGACTTTTTTTGAGAGTCTGCAGTAAATTGACGATATCAGCAGCGTCCTGATGGGTGTCTGCTACCAAATGCCAGGTGGCTTCTGCGCCCGGCAGCAAATCAAATATTGCATGGGCGAAATAGGCTCCCCTGCGGCCACGCACTTCTGTTTCCTGGGTAATGCCCAGACCTGAGCGAAAGTTTTCCAACTGTAACGAAGATAGCAAGGTGTTTGCTTGTTCCAGGCCGACCTGAAAGGCAGTTGTAGCAAGCAGTGATTCGCTCGGTTCGGCTAAATCAGTCAGGGTAGAGTTGAGCACAAAAATGCCCAGCCCGGTTTCAAGGTCCAGCTCGCTGCGTTTATAACCATCCAGTAGGCAACTAAATTCATTCTGTGTGTTCGAGCTGATGTTGGCAGGCAGGATGTTTTGCAACCCATCCAGCACCTCAATTTGTGCAGCAGCATGCGATGTTCCAAGGTTCTGAACCCAAACAGTTTTGATAAACCCAAACTTTTCGCTGGTTCGCCAGGCGTAAGCGCATCTTAAGCCCAATGTAAGGTTGATCTCTTCAAAAACTAACACAGTCCCCAGCGCGTTTTTATAAAGATTTTTCTCAAGAACATACTGCCCGAATTGGCAGGGGGTGAAGGGTTCCCATAGGTAAACCTGGCTGTCCTTTGTTACCCTCAAGATAATTTTGCTGCCGGTATTTTCAGCGTTATCAGTCAATTTATCTTCGGTGTAGTAAGGAAAAAGAGCTTGCTCAGAGTTTACCCGGCCTGCGGTAAGGCCCCCATTGGATGAAATAAAGAGCCAATGGTCTGAGCTGCTGACAATGCTCATAAAGAATGGCTCAAGAGAATCGAGGTTTTGAATCTTATAAAACGACTCATTCAGAAAAGTGCTATAGCTACCAACCACGTCTTGTTTTTGCTGTCCTTTTTTGTTCATCTAACCCGTCTCTCCTAAGCTATTAGGTTTCGCTGCAAATAAATGCATCCATTGATAAATTAATTACTACTTAGCTAATTTTCTCACCTTTCGATTCAGTAACACTACTTTTACCGTGCTGGTTTAGCCAATTATCACTATCAATGTTGGAGATGGCAAAGTATTCCTGGAGTAATATGTTCAGGGTCTCATCACAACCTTGAAAACTTCAACTGGCTTGTAGTCTGAGAGCATTAATTTCTTTCCGTAGACGAAGAAATCTGGAATAATTTCCGGATTTCTTGCTTGTTTGGGCAGATGCGTCCTTTTTTTGATGATTTTCACTGACCTTCAGTGGAAGTAAATGTCCGCCTATTTCACCGCCATGGCGATCTGGTCAGCCCATTTCTCGATAGCATGCCAATCGCGGTAGTCACCAAAGGGCTTTTTGACAACACTCTTAACCGCCCATTTTTCAATTGGGTTGAGCTTTTCAGCGTCGATATTGCCGTGAAACACGGTCACATCTCGCGGACGAATACGGTCAACCGCCTTTTGCAGGTCTGAGGGCACACGTTTGCCCTCCACCAATGCTATGGGTTCACCTTCACCGGAAGGTCCACTGGAAAACACCCAAAATGGACGCTGCGCCAGGGCTTTTTCATGATTTTTTAAGAACTTCCCTGCTTCTTTCGGCCATTTGCCGACGTAGATTGCACTGCCCAGGATTACAGCCTGAAAGTTCCCAAGACCCTTAACTGTCTCTGCTGGAAGAACTTCCACCTGTTCTCCATTACCACTGAGCACTGTGCCGATTCTCTCAGCGATTTCCTTGGTCGCCCCGTACTTTGAAGCATAAGCTACCAATATATTTTTACTCATTTCTTTTCCTTCTTTCGTATTACGCATTTATTGACTGTTGATCCCAAGCTGGTGGGCCGTGGTTTTGCTTCAGCCCACCTAAGTCTCAAAATTCTGACTGCCGCATTCTCAGCGAAAACCTGGGTTCGGCCATTTTGCTTTAGCCAATCTTTTGCTCTCCCACAACAATATTGCCCATGCCGCTGTTCAATACCAGGTTGATTTTTTGCCCGGCTTGCTCGTAATCAGCGGTTTGATAAGAATCCTTATCCACCTGGGCTAACCTTGAGCTCAGGATCAACTTCCCCAGGCCGGTGGCCCCCTGGAATCTGACCGCAACTCCTTCTGGAACCTGAACCGTTACATTGCCTGCCCCGGATTTTGCTATGACCTCAAGCGCAGCTGTGGGTTCAGGCAGAACAAGATCGATATTTCCACCGCCAGTTTCCGCCGTAACCTTTCCAACCGGCATGCCAGCAAGATCAAGCGCGATATTGCCGCCATCGCTGTGCGCCACAACCGCCAAAGGGATTTGGCGATTCAAGTGGATCTTCCAGGTGGTGGCGCCGTTGCACTTTGACCACGGCAGCCAGGCCCAGCTCTGCCCCTTGTGGGCAGCCTGGATGGTGAAGATGGGCGTCAGCTTGCTTTGGTCCACAGACCAGGTGGGCAAGCCATTTTTCTCAAGATATTCCAGCGTACCGCTGGCTAAAGCCTGACCGTCGCGGGAAGAGCCATCTACTACCAGGTTGCCATCCCCCGGGTCGATCAGGATCTCTGCTGACCTCAGGTTTCCAAGAGGTTCCGACATATTTAGGGTACTTACTTTCTTAGCCATGTTTTTTTCCTTTACATTTTCTAACTTTATGATTGGTTTTAATTGAAGCGAACGTCGGCTTTACCTAAACCACTGCCAACGGTAATCTCCACTCTATCCACGGCGCTTTGATACCCGGCGGTTTCATAGGTACTATCGTCAATTTTGATAAACTCCGGGCTGACTTGCACCTCGCCCATGCTGACCTTGACTCGCGCTACGGTACCTTTGGGCAGTAGCACGTTCATTTCGCCCGCTCCGCTGCTCGCTTCGATGGTATGGCTGCCTTTGATGCTGCCGCCCACCTGAATGTTAACTTTGCCCGCGCCAGTCTTAACGGTCGCGGCCAGATTTTCCGCGTTATCGGGTAGGGTCACTTCCATATTCCCGCCACCGCTCTCAGCATTCAACTTTGTGACGGTCAAGCCAGCCAGGTTCAGTTTGACGTTCCCGCCACCCGTAAAAGCGCTGATTTCGTACACAACGGAAGGGTTGAGAGTGACTGTCCACTCGGTTGCCCCATTACAGACCGACCATGGCAGCTTCAGCCATCTTTGCCCATCACCAACCGTCAGGCTCATTTGGGTGTGCCCATTGAATGTGCTGACGGTCAGGCCCGGTTCGCCAACGTTCTCAAGGTATTCCAGGTTTCCCGTGGCGAGCATTCCTCCATCGCTGGAATTTCCGTCCAGGTTCAGGTTGCCATCACCCAGATCCACGCTGAATTCTGCCGAAGCAGTGTCGTTGAGAGGTTCAGCGAGGTTCATGCTTTGCAAGCTGCCAGTCGCTGGCACGAACAAATAAGTTAAGCCTGCTACAGCCGCCGCCAATAGGAGCAAGATGATTAGCAGGATGATCAGGATAAGGGGTGTTTTACTTCTTGATTTGACGTGATTGTTTTCCATTTCTTTTTTCCTTTACTCTTTACCACTTTCGTGAACCGGGGGAATAGTGCAGTTTACAGAAATCAAAGTCAGGTTAAGGTCGCGGATCTGGTCGAGCAGGCCGTGCAATGCTGCCTGGTCGGGCAGTACTCCCGCTAGCAGGGTTTCGTTGTTCCCCACGTGCATCAATTTCAAACCTGAGAACCACTCTGACCAGTGCGGGTCCAAACGACCCAAGATTTTGATTTCATAATATTCCGGCATACCACTTCCTTTTGTTCGTTGACTACTTGTAGATTAGCGCGCGCTCGCGGTGCCCGCATCGGCCGAATGGGGTATTCAGGGGTTATTGTTGGGGGTTATTTATATGGATTATTGCTTTTTGGGAAAATTTAGCCGAGGATACCCAGGCTGCGGGCGCGGTTCACTGCCTCAGTGCGGTTGTAAACATCAAGCTTGCGATAGATGCTGGCAGCATGGGCTTTGATGGTGCCCCTGGCAACCACCA
>CAYVRH010000102.1:0-2317 GCA_964452955.1 uncultured Anaerolineaceae bacterium
AATTGCTCCGGTTTCTTCCATCAATTGGCCGGTGCGCAAGTGCCACCAAAAATCCGGGTCAATAATCGGCCTGAGAGTCAAATAGAATATTCCGCTGAAAAGGATGATGAGGAATAGATTCCGAAGAGATATTTTCATAATTTCATTCTTCTGACAACTAAATAATAAGTCATCTTCTGGTCAATTATAGATGCTGTTGTAGACAAATGGAGAAAGAATTTCAAGCAAGATACTCAAGCTGGTCTTACCGCATCCAAATTTCACGTTTGAGGTATTTGAAGCATCTACCTCACCGTGTCATAAGAAAGGGAATCAACTTATTGGAGCGCGGTAAGTTCAGTTGAAGATTCAAGCACTTTTGGCTTTTGATGCAAATGTTGGAAAAATGAAAGGAAGACAAGTAGATTTAAGGCAAAACCGCTGGTAGCCACCAGGTATTCAAGGCCAGGTAGGCTGAATTTTGTAATGGCCAAAACAAAAATGGTAACAACGAAGAATAATAAGAAGATCAAGGAGGTGGAAGTAGCCCAGGCAAAAAGTATCTTCTTTGAGATAATGTCAAATTGATAGGCATAAATTACGAAGGGTATCAGAACAAGCGCCATGTGGTAATGGGAGTGCCATGTTGCCGCAAGCGTAGCAGAAAAAACTACCGCCATGCTGATAACCCACTCGGCACTTCCAAAGCGTGGTTTGGCTTTGATTAGCAGGGTTACAAGAAATAGGGTAAAGCCCACACCAGATGCTGTAATGACCCAGCCAAGTGAGGTTCTTAATAGCAAATTAAGATTTAAACCGATCATGCGCCAATTGATCATCATATCTGGAGCATTTGTCGCCATGCCAGCACCAAACTTGGTCCATAGAAGTAGCATCGCTTTCATTGCAGCAAAGCCAGCTAAAAGCAATGAAGATGAAAGCAGAATGAAGGATATACCCATAAAACCTATTATTGTTTTCCATTCGTGCAGTAATAAGAGCACCGGTATGATTAGAATCAGCAATTGTGGTTTCAATAATAAGCCCCCTAACCAAAAACCTGAAAGGTAAGGTTTTTGGTTGATTGCTTGGCGGATGAACTCTCCCACGCAAATAGCCAAGAAAACATTGATTTGGCCTTCCACAAAATTCATCCAAACTGGATAGGAGACAAGCATGATCAGAATAAGCTTCTTTTCAGCCCTCTTTTCCGTGTTATTTGGTGAAATTCTGCGGACAAAAAATATAAGGTAAGCAACCAGAACTAAGAAGTTAATATTTGTCCAGATCCAATAACTCAGCTGTAAATTGATCCTGGATAATACTTGAAAGGGCAGAACAAAAATCGAAAATAAGGCTACTGGCAGTGGAGAATAGGAAGAGGCATCTGCACTTCTGTATAATCCAATCTTTTCGAGCTCGGTTAATTGAACGCTCTTCAAATTCTCTAAAGAATAAATGTACGAATACCCTTTTTCTTCAGCAATTTTGCCGGCACTCCAAAATGCCAAATAGTCACCAGAAAATCCGGACTGAATTGGGTCTTTACCGATTGAAAAGACTAACCAAATGGCATAAAAGACAATGACTGAAAACAGGATCAAATTTTGCCATTTGTCAAACGAAAATTGAAAGTAAGCGAACTTGATTCTCTTGGGCATCGATTTTTCACCGTTCAAATGGTATTGTCTATCTATTTTGACCCTGAGTTGCTTAGAACTGGGTACGTACGATAATTATAATGGGATAATATCAGGCCGTTGGGCTATAAAATCCAGGAAAATTAGGGAGCAGACGATAGTGTATATATTGTGTAGTTTTTATAATTTTCTTATATGTTACTAAAAAATCGGTCTTGCGTTTTTGTGAACATTGCATATAATATTTTTATCCGTCTTTTTTTAGTGTGAATCCTCAAAGAAGGGAGGTAGTAGCCATGTTAGAAAAATTCGAAAAGGGACAAGGTTTGGTCGAATATGCGCTGATTCTTGTTCTAGTTGCTATTGTAGTCATCGCAGCCCTCATCATTCTTGGACCGACGATTGCCAATGTCTTTAACAAAATTTCCGCCAATCTGAATGCCGTTTAATCGTTGAAAATCGAGAAACTCTTGGATATCTTTACTCCTGGAGTTTCTCTTTTTAATTATGGAAACATGGGTCTTTCAAATCTTCTTGGAATTTATGTTCCAGATAAAAATCCGGTTTCTGGTAAACGTAATAGAAATTGAGATTGATTGTAATGTGTTGGATTTTGTTTTTAGATTTGATGAATCAGTTACTGATCTCCTCGTTATCCCAGGTTTGTGCTTAACATAGTACTTCCTTTGAATTCTTAA
>CAYVRH010000102.1:2327-5251 GCA_964452955.1 uncultured Anaerolineaceae bacterium
TACTTTTGCTGAGCGTCATAATGTTACGGCTGCTTTGCTTGCTTGGGGGTATCATTAAGCATTATTCTTAGGTTTATTTCAATATGGGGTCCGCTTTCGGGCGCCTTGCTCCGTAAAGAACCAGATCAATCTTTTTCTGAGGAGTTTGATGTTATTGTGGATTCATAAATACAAGGTTCATGTAATCATTCTTGCATTGATTCTTGTTGCCACCTTCCTCCCTTCAGGCAATGGATCTCTCATCCCCTCTGCGCAAATTCAAAACGTTTCGGCTCAAACCATATCAACTTGCCTGAATCGGGTCAATATTGACCTGAGAGAATTGCACTGGATTTATGTACCGGAAACCGCGGATGAACTTCGTACTGAGACAGACCGTTATTTTCTGGCTGGCCAGCTGATCCAGAATGACATCGTAGATGCCAGCACGTGTCCCTCAGGCGGCCTGCGGCTGGATGGTTATGCCAACGCCTGCGGCATTGCCATGGCCAGGCCGGCCGTCAATTACATTCAAAACATGTTGAACGAACCCATCCTGCAAGCTTTTAAGGATACTGGCGTCCCCCCCGTTTTGCTCAAGCAACTCATCAGTGTTGAAAGTGAGTTCTGGCCTTCACAGTACTCCATTGCCCACTGGGGTTTTGGTCATACTACCAATGCGGGCCTGCGCAACGCGCTGCAGTGGAACCCAGCCCTGGTTGCCAAAGTTTGCTCCCCGTCTGCCACCGAAGACTGCCGAACTAGCCCTGAAATCGCAGAGCGGATCCTTGCTTCGCTGGTTGCCACCTGTCCCACCTGCAAATATGGGATTGATCCGGAAAAAGCCAAACGCAGCGTGGATATACTGGCGGAAGTAGTTTTGGGGTACTGCTTCCAGACTGCACGCATTGTATTCAACGCTACCGAAACATTTTCAGGCTCGATCGTTGATTACGCGACCATTTGGAAGTTAACTTTAATGAACTACAACGCGGGTCCGAATTGCGTGTACGACGCGGTTCTTGCCACATATAAGAAGACGCAGGGTCGGATGGATTGGTCACAAATTTCTGAAAATGTGAGTGGTGACTTATGTAATCGAGGTTTGGCCTATGCCAACCAAATCACTGCCAAGGTCTTCAACTTCCCGCCTGAAAAATAGGAATTAAATATTGGTTTCCATCGGCCTTGCTGGTTTGTAATTGTCATTCTGCTTTCTACTACTATTCTCATATTTTCTATTCACTACTTCAAAGCCCTGCTGGGCTGTATTAATCTCTCAATTCATGCCATAAAGCGAGAGATACGGTTATAGAACCCTGCTATTAACTTATTCGATTGCAGCAACAATAACTTCACAGGTTTTTTCTTATTAAGATCAACTTTCTATTCCTGTGATTAAGGCCAATTATCAATCAATGTGTCTATTCGCAGCGCGTGAACCAGTAATGAGCGCAACACCCATAACGTTACTTTTTGTTTGACCAATTCAAATCGTTTGCTTAAAAACGATTAATCTGTATAATCATAAGAGGAAAAATCTTTATAATTTCTATAAATGAGTATTTTCTGAGTGTAGTCGAGTGAATTTATATAAACGGTGACGATAATCATTGAGGCAGACAAATATATTTGACGATCAAAATAAACTCTTTTTATCTATTTTTTTCTTCAAACAAGCGCGGTTTTTTGAATCAATCGAGCGTCTTCTATCGAGGAGCTACTAAAATGAAGCTTATGAAAAAGACATTAAATTACGAAAATGGCCAAGTGTTGGTACTTGTTGCATTATTGATGGTAATACTAATAGGCTTTACCGGAGTGATCGTCGATGTTGGCGTGATGCAGATGACAAAAGCAAATTTACAAAATGCCGCTGACGCCGCGGCCATAGCGGGTGCACAAAAACTACCAAATAAAACCACCGCAGAAAACACTGCAAAGGATTATGCCGAGCTTAATGGAGCAGAAAAATCGAAGACAATTGTTAGTACTCCTTATAATGGCGATTCAAACATGATTGAAGTTGTTTGCACAAAGAATGTACCTTTTTCATTTGCCAAAGTATTGGGGTTTAACGATCGAGATGTGTCAGCGCGAGCAGTCGCAAAGAAAGACCTTATTTGGGCTGGTGAAGCATTACCCTTCTTAAATCTGGATGATGACTATACGCAAGTTCCACCAAATATCGTTGCATGGGAGAAGACCGGGCCAGGAGACTTTGAGAGTATCTGGAAATCTGATTATGCTCTCCATTTCCAAGATGACCCTTCGAAAACTTATTTTACAGTCGATTACTCTGATGGAATTATAGTGACAAAAGGTGAGGTTGCAACAATAAAACAAGAAGTCCAAGCTATATGTTTGCAACACAAACCGGTATATCTTTTTAGCCTCCGAAATGATGTCATGGCAGATTATGCAACCGGCATTAAGAATAAAGATAATATCCCAGTGGAAGATATGGTACTTCTCCAAGTAACTTTTAACAACTGTGATGAAGATAAAACAAATGATTTGTTAGTTACAGGAGTATTTGATTTTAATGCTGGTGTATTCCCAACTGATTTTTTAAGTGCAGATTCAAATAGCGTTTCAGGTCTGGTTGAATGAATGACTTTTAAGTCACTAAATTATTAAATTGTTTTTGATCATTATCTAAAATTGGGCTTTTGGAAAATTTGGGGGAAGGCGATATGACAATCTTTGTAGTAGTTCTCTGAGATTTGTAAAATGAAGCTCGCTTTGGAATAATGACTTAAATTAAGACGTTCCGTTAATTTTCTTGCAATTTTTCAGAAAAATTAGGCCAAAAGATACCCTCAATTGCTGATTTTCTTCCTGCTCTGCATGGGATTTTCGCTCAGTTCCCAACTTCCACAATCCCAATCACACTACTATTGAAGCAGCATGTGAACGGGCGTATAATCCTACTTGTTGAAATT
>CAYVRH010000103.1:0-5227 GCA_964452955.1 uncultured Anaerolineaceae bacterium
TTCTACAGCCTGGTACATAACGACCAGGCAATTGAGCCATGGCTGGATGAATCGTTGGCCACCTATAGTGAAAGTCTCTTTTACGAACGCTACTACCCCGACCTGCTGGCCTGGTGGTGGACCAACCGGGTGGACAAATACACCCTGATGGGCGATGTGGACGCAGCAGTCTCAGAAAACTCTGGCTACGACTCCTATCGCGACGCGATCTATTTGCGGGGTGCCCAATTCGTGCGCGACCTGCGCCAGACCCTTGGAGATCAAGTTTTCTTTACCAGCCTCAAGGATTACGTTGAAACCTATTACAACCAGATCGCAAGCTCACAAGACTTCTTTGAGATATTGCGCCAACATTCTGAAAAGGATTTCCAACCCATAATAAGGCAATATTTCAAACAACAACCTTAGGTTCTTGATAATTCAGCCACCGCTCGTCGACTTGACAGCCTGAAAAGCCGCAGTTATTATGCGGTACGGAGAAAAAATGGAAGATACAAATCTACCGCAAGATGAAGAATTTGAGCATCCGTACATGGATGTATCCGGCCCCTCCCATTGGGAAAATCTAGCTGCCAGGGCAAGCAGTCTTGAATCGGCAAAAAATGAAGATGAAACCAAACCTGCTGACGCTGAGGAGCCATTACTACCGCCTGCAACCCCTGAAAGCTCAGATGACCAGGATACGCAAGCTAACAATGTTCACCACGGGAACAAAGCTTTTAAATTGAATTTCTACTTTCCGTTGGGCTTGATAGTCTTAGCTTTGATCGTCTTTCTCATCTGGTCATCCCAGGGCGCTCCTGCCCCGCTGCCCACCCCTACCTTACCCGTGGTCTCGCTGACTGGTTTACCTACACCCAGGTTGCTTTCAGCCACATCCCGCCCTGAACCAACCCTGGGTGGTGAGACTGCCACGAATATTCCAGAACCAGCCCCAGTGGAAATCCGCACCGAGGTAATCCAATACACCATGGAGAAGGGCGACACTATTTACAACGTTGCGGAGAAGTTTGGCCTGGCCCCGGAGACTCTATTGATGGCCAATCGATATACTCTTGGATATAAATTGGTCAATTACACTCCAGGGGTCACGTTGAATATCCTTCCAGTAGATGGAGCGTATTATCAATGGCAGCCCGGCAATGGATTAAACGGTGTGGCCAGGGCATACAATGTATCCGCGGACGCCATTGTTGACTTCCCCGGCAACAAGCTGGACAGGGCGACCCTTGGCGATTTTTCCAATCCGAACATTCCCGCCAATACCTGGTTAATTATTCCTGGCGCGTATGATGAAGAAGCCAAAGTACCAGCCTATGCTGGCATCTATCCAGACGCCAAAGCCAAAATGCTTTCATTCCCGCTGGTTGAACCTCCTGACCCGATTGCACCACGTGCTGATTTAGTAGCCTATAAAACGGTTCAAGGCGATACACTTGAAGCAATTGGAGCTAAATTCGGACTTAAGCCGGAGAGTGTGCTTTGGGGCAACCGCTACATACTGGGCGAAACACCTGACGGTCTCTCTGTCAATCAACGCCTGCTGATTCTGCCTGTGGATGGCGTCTACTATCAATGGATGCCCGGAGATGGCTTGAATGGCGTCGCCAAGTATTACCAGGTTAGTCCAGATGCGATTGTGGACTACCCCGCCAACCAACTTGACCGCGCCGTGGTGGGTGACTTCTCCAAGCCAAATATCAAGCCTGGCACCATGTTGATCATCCCTGGTGGTATTAACCCGCCACCTGCCTGGTCTGGTGTCACCATAGACAACAATGGCCTGCCAGGTGCTCACCCCAACGTTGGCTGGTTGGGTGTTTACGAATGTAATCCTGCCGCGGCCATCCGAGCTGGTGGCAACTGGACTCTGCCAACGGGCAGCACGGCGCTCTCTGGCTACGATTGGAACCCGCCCACCCATTACGGCGTGGACTTTAAAGGCCCATCAGGTTTGCCACTGGGCGCGGCAGATGCGGGTGTGATCATCTACTCTGGTTGGTCAGATCGCGGTTATGGCAACGTGATTGTGCTGGACCATGGTAATGGCTTCCTGACACTTTATGCCCACTTGTTACCCGAAGGCATGGTCCCATGCGGCACGGTTGTCGACAGTGGCACTCAAATTGGTTTAATGGGCTCCACCGGTAATTCCACTGGCGCTCACCTGCACTTTGAGGTGCGCAATAACGGCAGCCCCATCAACCCCCACGACTTGGGTTTTTAGAAGCACACGATTCCAAACTAAGCTGGCCAAATTGGCCAGCTTTTTTTAATAATTGGGGATAAGGTTGGTTTGTCCTTGATAAGGCTGACTGTAAACGGTCAGTTCTGGTTTATGCATCACCAGGTTCTGTTTGCTATCATCCAAGGCCAGCTTCCAACCCCCAAGTTTAAACGGAATCACGGTACCTGCCGGCACCCATTCGCCATTATATTTCCTTGCCAGCCAAAAACTGGCATTCCAATTGACGGAATCCACCTGGCCGAGAGTTTGCCCGATTTGTATTTCATCTCCAGCTTTTAGGCCGGGTTTTGCCGTCACACCAAAGTACACGATAGACCAGCCCTTTGTTTCGGGCATACCTGGTTCACTGACCACTAGATGGAAATTATCAAGCCGAGTAATTGTGCCGCTAATACTGGAAAACACTTTCCCGTACGAGCCTTTGTTGCTGGCATCCTGGATACTGGCATGAAAGCCAGCTGCTGCCCCAGGCCAGGGCATCATTTTGCGGAACAGTTCGGGCATCAGAGCTGCCTGCCAGCCCCCTTGCGGGTCGATCGGTAATCCTGCCGGCAGCCATTCCAGGCTACCAGGAAGCACTTCTGACTGAACCTCCCAGGGGTCTCCGAACAGGTCAGTATAGGTACGCGCCAATCCATCCGGGTCAACTGCCAGGCGATAAGCACCCGGCGTTTTAACCATCATACTGAAGAAAAACCGCAATGCAGCTGAACCTGCATTTTGCCACGGATCAAGCTGTTCAATGCTGCCATCTGGCAGTTCCAATTCCACCAATTTGCCTGTCTCAAATCTGTAGTAACCCTCGTTCAGAACCCCCATCCAGTGTTGAAGCAGGCTTGGGTCATTGTTCTTTATTTTCTCTATCATGGTTCTGCTGGCCTGCTGAAATTCACCCTCAGGCCTCAGCCCGTAAGCGATAATGCTGATCATCAGGCGCGGATCGATGCTCGCTTCCAAGCAGGTTTGTCTGAACATTTTCGCATTGGCTTCGAGCGCTGATACCAATTGCACAATTTCCGGATTTTCTGATTTATTTAGATTTAATTTTCTTAAGTCGAAACTCTCTGCATCGCTGGTGAATATAAAAGCCGAATTCGGGATCATTTGGAAGGCAGAGCCCCAGAACGGTGCATAGTAAATTGGAATCTGCATGGGCAATCCCTGTGGAAGCGTGGAAACACTGGCGGGAATTATCGGGTTAGCCTTGCGGATGGCTTCTTCGCTGGTATTGAATCGGGAAGCCAGCATGGGTAGGCTATCTCCACTTTGGGCTGAGTAACTGACAAGTTCACCCGGGTTGTAAACCGGCCTGTGGCTTGCTGTCGGCAAAACAATAACAGCTTCACTTGTACTGGTCGGTTCTGGCGTTGTTTCTACCGTTTTGGAAAGCGCACAGCCTGCGACGGATAGCAGCAAGCCCAGGCAAATGGCCACGATTAAGCTCGCTTTGCCTTTACCTGGGCTATGGTTTCTCACTTTGTCTCCTAATCGTCTCGCCACACCACGTTGTAGGGGGACTTCCCGCCGAAGGCTTCTGCGGTGTACTCCCCATAGGTCAAGCCGCCGTTGTAAACCACCCCGGTCGTAAAGGGCGTCCAACCGCTCATGACAAACGGGATATCCCCTCCGGCGTTAATCCAGACGCCGTTGTACTTACGAGCAATGTGCACATGTGTACCGGAGGTGTAACCCCCTTCGCAGGAGGCATAACCGATCGTATCTCCGGGCTTGACATGCAAACCGTTTGGAATTTTCTTATCAGCCGCGATGTGCATGTAAAGAATCGTCCAACCAGTACGTTCGTTTTTATCCCCATCCAGGTCCAAAACTACTTGTGAATAAGCTGAACGCACGATGTCACCTTCGGCAACCGCCACTACCGGTGTTAACCCAACATAGCAGTAATCCGCGTCTGAAGGGCCGAAGTCCAACGCGGCCCAGGGAGAGCCGACTCCCCAGCCGTAATGCGGACCGCTGGTGAGGTGCCAGTAAGTATTCCTGGGGAAAGGCAAGCTCAGATCCGGTTGAACCAGGCCATCAGGAATTACAGACCCAGTATCAAAAGCGAAGGGATAACCAAATAACCTGAGATAGGTCTGATAAAAACCGCCTTCAGAGACAGCTTGCAGCCATTCATCCCGATTCATCATCAGACTAAAAAGGTATTGGATGGCAGCTGTGCCAGAATTGATGGTCGGATTGATGCGGAAGACGGTGGTATCCGGCAAGGTTACCACCGAAAGCACCTCGCTCCTCATGGCTGTTGACCCAGCCATGAGCGTTGCTGCAGCCCAGGAAAGCTGGTTATATAAACCGGTCTTTTTTGGCTGACGATAACCGATCGGGTAATCAGTCGGCGTAACTTCGTTGTAACCTTTCGTTAACCAACCACTGCGGTATTCAAGCAGGGCTAAAAGCAGGCGTGGATTGACCGAGTTCTCATCCGCTACACGCTGTACGATGTCATAGGCGTTCATGTTGCCTGTATCGGGAACCTGTTCAACATATTGATTCACAAATCCGTTGAAGTGCTTCATCACACCCGCGGGGTTGAAATCTTTGACAATAGGACCGTAAAAGACTTCTGAATCCGGAATAATCTTGAAAGCAGGCCCTTCCTCGCTCTCGGAAGAAGGCGGAATGGCGATTTCCAAGCCCGGAACGAGTGCGTACACATTGTGATATGTGTTTGCCCTTTGAATCTGGAGGATTGAGACCTGGTTGGCAAAAGCCACCTTGGCAATTTCATCCCCTTCCTGCCAGGTGTAGGTATAGGGTTCGGAACGTAAAGGCTGCATCGCCATAGGTGGGTTTGGGGTTGCGGATGGACCTGGTGGTGGTAATGTGATCGTGACAGGCGGGATGGGCGTGGCATAACGGGTTGGCGTCACCGTTGGCGTATCACCCGCCAAAAACGCTGGCTCGTTACCGGATCCTTGCGTTTCGGCCACCGCGGTAATGGTCTCGACCACGGCTGTA
>CAYVRH010000104.1:0-5217 GCA_964452955.1 uncultured Anaerolineaceae bacterium
GCCGACCAGGTGGTTAAAAACTGGGAACAAATCAAATCGGAGGAACGCAAATCCAACGGGGATGCAAAACCCAAAGGGATGCTGGATGGCATTCCAAACGCCTTGCCCGCGCTGGTCCAGGCAGACCAAATTCAAGACCGCGCCAAACGCGTAGGCTTTGATTGGAACAGTTTTGAACCCGTGGTCGAAAAAGTGCGCGAGGAACTTGGCGAATTATTAGATGCAAAAACCAACGCTGAACGTCAGAGTGAAGCTGGGGATCTGCTATTTGCTTGTGTGAATGTGATCCGGTGGCTGAACATAGACCCTGAAATGGCTCTGCGTGAAACCAACACGCGTTTCCGGCGGCGTTTTGCGTACATCGAAGCAAAAGCCTCTGAGCAGGGCAAAACCATGCAAGAATTGGGTTTTGAAGCCATGGACGCGCTTTGGAACGAGGCAAAGCAAGTTTTCGCTCAGGAGGACAAATCGTGAGCGTAGACCAGAACCTGGCCGAGGAAAACCAAGTGCAGGCACAGGCAACCAGAGCTGAGAGCGTTCCAGAAGAGACATCCGCCAGGATGGACGGTGCCAGGGGGCAGATTGCTAGAGCTGCGGCGTTGGTGCTGTTTGCTTTTATTATCAGTAATATTGTTGGTCTGGGTCATCAATTGGTGACCTCCCATTATTTTGGAACCAGTGCCGTGCTGGATTCCTTTAACGCGGCTAACCGCCTGACGGAACTGCTCTTTAATCTGGTGGCTGGCGGAGCGTTGGGTTCAGCTTTCATTCCCATGTTTACCGGAATGCTCACCCGTAAGGATTTGAGAGGTGCCTGGAAACTAGCCAGTGGCGTTATCAATACAGTCTCTATTGCCCTGGTGGTGATCGCGCTGCTTTTTTGGGTTTTTGCCCCTTGGGTGGTGCAAAATGTGATCTACCTTCTGGCACCCGGTACAAACATCGGGCAGCTTGATTTAACAGTCAGGCTTTTGCGTATCATGCTGCCAACTGTGGTCATTTTTGGCATCTCCGGATTATTTATGGGCATTCTGAATGCCTATCAGCATTTCCTTGTCCCTGCATTAGCACCTGCGCTGTATTCGCTCGGAATCATCGGTGGGGCGGTTATCTGGCATAAATCAGTTGGGGTTGAATCCCTGGCTTATGGCACTCTAATTGGAGCGCTGCTGCATCTGCTGGTGCAGGTTCCTTCGCTCTTAAAACTAAAAGACCGAACTTATACACTGAATGAAGGGCTGCGCAATTCAAGTGTACGCAGGGTGATTATCTTAATGCTGCCACGCCTGGTTGGGGCGGGTGTAGTACAGCTTAATTTTGTGGTTAATACCATGATCGCGCTGGGACTGGAAGCCGGCTCAACCGCCGCGCTTGGATTTGCCTTTATCCTTTTCATGATGCCACAACGCATGATCGCGCAATCAGCGGGGATTGCCTCTTTGCCGACTCTTTCCGCTCAGGCGGAGTTGAAACAATTCGATGCCATGCGCGGCACGCTGGCAAGCATTTTGCGGGGTATCTTGTTGCTGGCAATCCCCTCAACCTTGGGCTTGATCCTGATCCGGTACCCGCTGGTGCAGGTCTTGCTGGAACGTGGGGAGTTCAACGCCCGCTCTACGCAAATGGTAGCCTGGGGTTTGATGTGGTATGCAGCCGGCCTGGTGGGTCATTGCCTGGTGGAAGTCCTCAGCCGGGCATTTTATGCACTACATGACACCAGAACCCCGGTGGGTGTGGGCGTAGGTGCCATGGGACTGAATATTGGGCTTTCTTTCTTGCTCTCAGCCTGGTTTCGCTCGATAGGTTTATTTGGCCTGGGGGGTTTGGCACTGGCCAATTCGCTGGCAACTGCTATTGAAAGCGTCATTCTGATCCTGATTTTGAAAAAACGACTGGATGGCTTGTCTGGACATTGGATTCTGGATGCTTCCTGGAAAGCCGTGCTTGGGTCTGTTTTGATGGGGGCAGTAATCGTGGCAGTCAGCAACGTATTTGCAGGACGGGCTCTGATGACCTTGCTAATTGGGATATTGGCAGGAGTAATGGTTTACGGTGTGGCGATGTACCTGTTGAAGGTGCCTGAATTTAGGCAGATTCTCAATGCGCTTAAACGAAAACTTGCCAATCTTGGCTGAAGGTACTGCCAGCGCTAAGGCGGTGCCTTAGCCCTTGTTCAAATAATTGAAGGAGTTTGAGACCACAATCCAACGCATACAACCTCAGGATTAGTATGATGCCTAGCTTTCGGAGTGGATTAATATACTCCCATCAGCTTACAGATTAGTAAGGCTGTCACCATACCCAATGTTGCGCCGACAGCGGCCTCCGCAGGGGAGTGCCCGATAATTTCCGCCAGGGCTTTCATTTCTTCCTGGTCCCATTTTTCCATTCTTTTGAGTTGCTCCAGGATAATATTGATACGCACCGCATGAAAGCCGGATTGACGGCGAACGCCAGCAGCGTCATAAATGACAATACCTGTGACGCAAAGCGCCAGGAGAAAAACCGAAGAGCCCCAACCTTCCGTAAGCCCGATGCTGGTTGTGACGGCAGTCATGACCGCGGAATGAGAGGATGGCATATGGCCAGGATCCAGTAACAGGCCCCAATCCCATTTTTTTGTTCGCAGCGCTTCAAACGGCACCTTGAGAATCTGTGCGAGTAGCCAGGCCGTAAAAGTGGCAATCGTGATTGGGTTGGTGATGAATTCCTTCATGCCTCGGCCTAGTCCTCAGCTGTGGATAACTTGGCAGGGTTGAGCATTTCCACCCGCAATTGGGCTGCCTCAAGAATCTTCGCGCATTGATCGGCCAGTTTTTGGCCCTGTTCATAGAGCTTCAGAGCTTCTTCAAGTGGCAAATCAGAAGCCTCAAGGCGGGTGATAATCGTCTGCAGTTCCTGGAAGGATTTTTCAAAATTAACAGAATCTCTTTCGTCAGTCATGGAGGTCTCCCGGATTAATGGAATTGATAGTGGCATCAAGGCTGCCATCCTGTAGTTGTACCACGGCTTTCTGCCCCAAATTAGCAGCTTTAACACTGCTCAGTACGCGCCCTGAGCTTTTATCAGTCAAAATGGCGTACCCGCGGGAAAGCACAGCGCGTGGATTGAGAGCCTGCAGGCGTGCAGTGGCAGTGGAAAGTTTTAGTTCGGCAGCCCGCAATGGATAGACGACGGCCAGGTCAAGCCGTTCGCGCAAGTCATCAAGGCGTTGCAGCGCGTTCGTAACGCGGTTGATGGGTGCAGTGCGCCTGAGTTCAACCTGTGCTAATTGTAGGGCTTGCGAAGAGGTTTGAATTTGATTTGTGATCAAGGTGTGTAATCGATCCTGAAGCTCAGCCAGGCTGAGAAGAAGATCGTCACGGGTAATACTGCTGGCAAGTTCCGCGGCAGCAGTTGGAGTGGGGGCGCGCAGATCTGAGACAAAATCAACCAGGGTGAAATCTGTTTCATGACCCACACCGGTAATCACCGGGATAGGGCTGTCATAAACCGCCCGGGCGAGCGCTTCGTCATTAAAAGCCCAGAGATCCTCAATGGAACCTCCTCCCCTGGCAAGGATAATCAGATCAAGCCCTTCGATCTTTGCAAGCGCTTTGAGGGCCAGGCGGATTTCCTTGGGGGCATCGATTCCCTGCACGGCACTGGGGGCAATGCTCACTTTAAGGTCAGGGCGCCGGCGTGAAAGGGTGTCGCGGATGTCTTGCAGGGCTGCACCAGTCGCTGAGGTAACTACACCGATGTGCGTTGGATAAGTGGGGATTGGGCGCTTGTGGGCTTGATCGAAAAGGCCTTCAGCTTCCAATTTGTTTTTGAGACGCATAAACTCGGCGAAAAGTTGCCCTTCACCTGCAGGGCGCAATTCATTGATGTAAAGCTGAACCTGGCCACCGGCTGGGTAGACGCTCATGCTGCCATGCGCTTCGACCAATTGGCCATCGCGCGGATCGAAGTTCAGGCGCAAAGCAGCTGACTTCCACATTACGCAGCGCATCTGGGCATCTGCATCCTTTAAACTGAAGTAAAGGTGGCCTGATTTTGGGGAAGAAAAGTTGGAGATTTCTCCCCGCACCCAAAGATCCTGCAGAACCGGGTCACTTTCCAGAACTTCACGCAGGTAATTATTGAGAGAGCTTACACTGAGGATCGTAGGGCTAGGGAGCGAAAATTCGAACATAATAAATCAAGCATATTCTAAATAAAAGACCTTGTCAAACGAAAAACCATTTTTTTGGCCTATAATGCCAGGCTTTACGGGCCCACCATTTGGGTATAATCTAAGCATTCAAGGAGGCGTCATGAAAAAGTTAGTAGCAGTCCTTTTCCTTTTGCTGATTCTTGTCTCAGCCTGTATTCCTGCTCCAGCCAGTACAGAAAATTATCCAGCCACAATCATCGCCATGGAAGTGGAAAACCGCTTGATGGCAGAAGCTATTAAGGCGACTGGCCAAGCCATCGCGGCTGAAATGCTGGCTCCAACGCAAGCTCTGCCCACACTGGCCCCCTGCCCAACCTGCGCGCCTGCAACCCTGGTGGTGACCGCGACCCCCGCGGCTGTTCCCACTGATACGCCCAAACCAACTTCAACGGGGGCCCCGACTGGCGGCATTTCCGGCGCTCTAAACTACCCATCTTCATTCATCCCAGCTCAAAGGGTGGTCGCGTTTAATGTCAATACCGGTTACTGGTACTGGCAAAATACCAGCAGTGGAACTGCGTTTTACAGTTTTGAAAAATTACCGGTGGGCATCTACCATGTGGTCAGTTACCTTATCTCGGACCCAAAAGCGATGGCCGGAGGCTATTCCCAGGCGGTTCCCTGTGGATTATCGGTTGATTGCACTGACCATAGCCTTATTGATGTGGAAGTAAAAGCTGACACGGTAACCAAGGATGTCAATACGTTTGATTGGTACATCGACCTGGCCTCATCGGGCTGGCCGGCTGACCCAACACAGAATTAGAAGCAAGACCCCGAACACAGCCTTATTTGGTTATTGGAACGAACCCTGGCAGTATAATGCCGGCGGTTCGTCGTTTGATATTTATGGGCTGCGATTTAGATTTTGATCAGCTCTGTCCACAAGGGGTTTGATTGAGAAACAACCGAACTCACTCTATATTTGTGAATGCTGCTGATGAGGTAAATCCATGCTGAAGCTTTATAATTAGTCCATTCCGCACTGCCTGGAGAGAGGTCGGGTATGAAGTCATCAC
>CAYVRH010000105.1:0-5189 GCA_964452955.1 uncultured Anaerolineaceae bacterium
ACTGCCAGCTGCATGGCACCTTCCATGATGCCTTTAGCCAGGTGGATCAGTTTGTCCACTTCGCCATCCGGGCTCTCAAATATCAGTTCATCATGTACCTGCAGGATCAGCCTGGCGCTCAAACCAGCCTTCTGCATGGCCTCCGGCAGGGCAATCATGGCCAGTTTAATAACATCAGCAGCCGTACCCTGGATAGGCGCGTTGATGGCCTCGCGTTCTTCGCGTTGGCGCATCAGATAATTAGTTCCCGCTTTCAAATTGGGGAAGTAACGCCTTCGCCCCAGCTTGGTCTCCACATAGCCGACCTGGGTGGCTTCCATGCGGGTATTGTTGAGCCAAGTTTTGACTTTGGGGAAGAGCTCAAAGTACGCTTTGACAAAGTTTTCGGCTTCTGCCAGGGTCAAATCCGTGGAGCGGGTCAACCCGAAGGGGCTCATGCCGTAAATCAAGCCAAAGTTAATGGCTTTGGCGTGGCGGCGTTGTGCTTTAGTCACTTCTGCCTGTTTGATGCCCAGGATGGCAGCCGCGGTGGCTGTGTGGATGTCTTCCCCGCGTTGGAAAGCACTGCGCATGGCTTCATCGCCAGACATATCGGCCATAATGCGTAATTCCACCTGGGAGTAGTCCAGGGCTACCAGCTTAAAACCTTCGGGAGCGATAAAGCCCTGGCGAACACGCCTGCCCAGCTCAGTGCGAGTGGGGATGTTCTGCAGGTTGGGGTTTTGGGAAGCAATTCTGCCGGTTACGGTACCACATTGATTGAAAGAGGTGTGTACCCGGCCAGTTTTGGGGTTCACCTGCAGCGGGAGCGTCTCAACATAAGTGGATTGCAGCTTGGTAAGCTCGCGCCATTCCAACACGTGGTCCACCACCGGGTGCTTGCCGCGCATGTCTTCCAGGATGCCGGCTGCTGTGCTCAGCTTGCCGCTGGCAGTCTTTTTGGATCGGTCCGGTGGTTCCAAATCAAGGTGTTTGAACAGTACATCCGAGAGCTGCGAAGTGGAACCAATATTGAAGCGCTGGCCGGCCTCCTGGTAGATTTTCTCCTCAAGTGCACTGATCTGGCTAATCAATTCAGCGCTGAACCTGGCAAAAAGGCCTTCATCCAAAAGGATGCCGTTTTCTTCCATCGTGGCCAGTACCGGCACCAGTTTCAGCTCAATCTCGTCGTTTAGTTTGAGAGCGTTATGCTGCTGCAACTCTGCCTTGAGAGGCTTCACCAGGCGCCAGGTCATGACTGCGTCACCGGCAGCATAAGGTGCCGCCTTGGATATGCCCACCTGGTCCATGCTGATTTGGGTTTTACCCTTGCCAATCAGGTCCTCGATGTGCGTCATCTCAATCCCCAAACGCACCCAAGCCAGAGCTTTCAAGCCCAGATTGCGCGAATCGGGGTTCACCAGCCACTCCGCAATCATGCTGTCAAAGCCCAGCGGGCTCACCTTTAGCCCGTGTTCCTCCAGTACCACCATATCAAATTTGGCATTATGGCCAACTTTCTCGATCTCCTTGTTGGAAAGCAGGTTTGCCAGGCCTTTCCGCACCTGCTCTAAAGTGAGTTGCTGACCAGCTTGGTGACCAATAGGAATGTAATAGCCCTTTTCAGCAGAACCAGCCAGCGAGACCCCCACCAATCCGGCTTGCGTAGGCAGGATTGAAGTCGTTTCGGTATCGAAGGCGATTTGTTTTGCCTTTGAAAGGTCCTCAACACAAGCCTTCAGAGCTTCGGGAGTGTCCACGATCACGGTTTCAAAAGTTTCTGGCTTGCGTTCAACAGCCTCTATCTCAACTGAGCTCGTTTCTTCATCAAAGAGTGAACCTTGCGTGCTAAAACCCGCTTTGCTGAAGCCTGGGTTGAGCTTTTTAATCAGTGCTTGCAAACGCTGGATAAGGGTGCGGAACTCAAGCTGCCGAAAGATTTCCTCGACCGCGGCTGGTTCAAAGCAGTGCACATCGGCTTGTTTGAGATCCAGCTTTACGTCCAGATCCGTGCGGATGAGAGCCAGGTCCTGGCTCATGTAGGCAGATTCCTTGCCTTCGCGTAAGGCCGTTCCAGCCCGGCCGCTGATTTCATCGAGGTGTGCGTAGATCTGATCCAGCGTCTCATATTTGGCCAAGAGATTGGTGGCCGTTTTCTCGCCGATGCCGTGCACCCCGGGGATATTATCCGAAGGGTCACCCACCAGGGCTTTATAATCCACAATCTGGTCAGGCCGCACGCCCATACGGGTGAAAACATTTTCCGGGAAGTAGTCTTCGTTGACACCGGGCTTGGTACCCGGAAGCTGCACAACCACCCGGTCGTTCACCAACTGGAAGAGATCGCGATCGCCCGTGATGATTTTGACCCCCAAATCGGCTTGATTTACCGCCCATTTCGACAGGCTGCCAATGACATCGTCAGCCTCGTAGTTTTCAATCTCGATGCGGGGAATGTTGAAACTATCCACCATCTCACGGATGCGATCGATCTGCGGCCGCAAATCTTCAGGCATTTTTGCCCGGGTGGCCTTGTATTCTTTGTACATGTCGTGCCTGAAAGTACGCTTGGGGTCGAAGGAAATCGCCAGGTAATCCGGCTCTTCAGTCTCAAAAATGCGCAGGAGGATGCTGGCAAAGCCGTAAACCCCGGCTGTCGGTTCACCTGAGCTGGTTGCCCAACGCGTTGAACCCCCAGCAGTCAAGGCGTAATAGGCCCGATAGGCCAGGGCGTGACCGTCAAGCAGGTACAGGATTTTTGGCATCTTTCCTCACTTTTTTAGAATATTTGCTTCCAGGCGTCCGCTGACTTTTCGAGTGTTTGCAGCTGAATTGTGGAGACTCTGAAGGGTTGCGTGGCATCGTTGGATGGGTCTGCTTCGGGCATGGCTGAAAATAGTGCCAGTAAATCGTCATCTGCTGACCCAAAGGCTTCAACCTGGCGGGGTTTTAGGCCATCAAGCAGGCTGTTTTGTTTTTGCTGAGCATTCGTGGACTCGATTTCCTGCAGGCAAGCAGTGGCTCTTTGGTCCACGTCTTTCAAGCGCATCTCGAAAGGAAAAACTAACAATGCCAGGCTGCCATCCTCCAATAGTTGCGAGTGCACCAGCACGGGTTGGTTGGAAAGTTGGACTGCGTCTAGACGTGCAGCACTTACGGGCAATGTTTGGGTCTGGGCGATAAAAAGCAGATGGGCATAATCCGTTTGACTCAGGCTGCTTGGCCAGATTACCGCATCAGTCTGCTGCAATAATATCGCCGCGAGTAAGCCATGCCTTGCGCAGAGTTCCTGCAGATGCTTGCTTGTAATACTTATCACCCTTCAAGTTTAACCTCAGAAAATGCACGGTGCAAGCAAGCATGGTCAAAATTCTTGACAATTCAAGGATTTTTGAAAGCAAATCTGCCTGAGAGTCAAATGTTTACGAATCAGATTCTAATTGATTCCTTTACAGGTCTATTATTTCGTTGTAATTAAGGTACAATCTATACACATTTAGTGAGGCAGAAGAGAAAGAACCATTAATTAATCAACCCTAAACCGAAAGGAGAAGCATCCGGTGCCCAGAGTATTAAGGATTGTGTTAATAACTCTTGCTGTTATTCTCTTGCTTTATGGGGTCTACTTTGTCCTCGGCCGTCCCGCATTACCAATTCCTGCAATACGTTATAAGGTTTACCAAGGTAACCAGCTATATGATTTGGTCAAAGCGACCGAGTCTGACGAGTTGCGCTTAACCGTCGTTACTGATGGTCAAATTGACGTAAGTGGGGATGGCGACCGCATGGCAAGTATTCAATACACCCCAAAAACGCTCGGCAATGCCCTGACCTTGGCTGGCAATTTCATGGGTAAAGATCAGCAACAATTTCAGACCGATGTCAGCAAACCAATTCAAAACCTATCCTCATTGCTTTACAACATTCTTCGCTTTAAGCTCACCGTATTAATTATTCCTGCCTGAAGGTCGTAAGACCTGCAAACCGAAATAAAAAATAAAAAAAGGAAGAAAAAAATGAACAAATACCTCAAGATCTTATTTTCACTTCTGGCCATCCTTATGATCTCAACCTTTGCAGTCATCCAGGAAGCCAAAGTCGTAACAGCGGCTCCTCCTGCCCAGGAAGGCCCTGTGAATCAACTTTTCGTGGATGTGACCTACAACCCCGCGACCAAAGCCTATAGCATCGGCGGCTTCACCCAGCAGCAGCTTGCTATGGTGGGTGTCACTTTGCCGGACCAGATCCTGGCAATGTTGGGTGGCTTCTCACAGGTTACGCTCAAACTGAATGGCCAAACCCTGGAAGTAATGGCTGATGAAGCAAAATTAGCCACTATGGATTGGGATAAAGACTCCCGCGCCTGGCTGTATGGCATGATTGACAACTTCAGCCAGATGAGCCCACTTGATCAACAGCGTGCGGAACTCTGGTTGGACAAAGCTGACATCCAACTGGTGGTCAGGCAAAGCGCTGAAATCAGCAAGCCGCTGGTTATTGACCTGAACACGCTTGTCAATGTGGATATTGCCAAAGACGGCAAACTAAGAGTCGAAGGTTTTGACACTGGCTCAATGCTTCCCGCTAGCGTTACAGGGATCATGGAAACAGCCAAGGTCCAGGATGTGACCGTTTGCTGGAGCAAGGGCGTGCTCAAGAACAAAGTCAATGGCGCCGATATACCCGCGCTTACCGTTTTCAAAGAGGGTGTTGCAGTTGTTGATAAAGCCTTTGGCCTGAACCTCGGTGATCTTGGCCAGGTCTTCGAATCACAATTGGGTGCCAGTATTGCTTACGGTGGCGGTATGCACACCGAAAGCACCTGCGGCGACTAAACATCTAGACTAATATTTTGGATGAACAGAGCGCTCTGCTTTGTAGTGCGCTCTGTTTCTTTTTATAATTTTCCCTCCACTTGCCAGCCCCAGCTCCCCAAGCGCGGTAGAATATGCCGCAATAGCTTGACTCGAAAGGTTCAGCCCAATGTGGATTGTATATGCCTTTGCTTCTGCCCTCTTTGCCGGCCTAACGGCCATACTTGCCAAGATTGGTATCAAAAAAACTGACTCCACCCTGGCCACTGCCATCCGGACCATTGTTGTACTGCTTTTTACCTGGTTGATGGTGTTTATTGTTGGTTCCCAGAACCAACTTGGGCAAATTGACGCTAAAACCTACCTTTTCCTTACTCTCTCAGGGTTTTCCACCGG
>CAYVRH010000106.1:0-5178 GCA_964452955.1 uncultured Anaerolineaceae bacterium
AATCACAGTCCGGATCCGGTTCTTTGTAGCCAATGGTTGGAGGGGCGATGCCTTCCTTGACAGCCAAAATACTCGCGATGGCTTCAACCGCGCCGGCAGCACCCAGCATGTGCCCGGTCATGGATTTCGTAGAGCTGACCAATGCCCGGTAGGCTGAATCGCCGAGAGCGACCTTAATAGCCTGGGTTTCTGTTTTGTCATTAATGGGTGTACTTGTGCCATGGGCATTGATATACAGGCCATCGCCGTTGGCGATGCCAGCTTCATGCAGTGCTTGGGCCATTGCTGCCGCAGCGCGGGAACCATCCGGCAAGGAGGCGGTAATGTGGAATGCGTCACAAGTGTTTCCGTAACCGGCAACTTCTGCGTAAATCTTGGCGCCACGAGCAACAGCATGTTCGTAGTCTTCAAGGACCAATACACCAGCTCCTTCACCCATCACGAAACCATCCCGCCGTTTGTCAAATGGAATGGAACTGTCCAGAGGATCATTACGCGTAGATAAAGCCATACTGGAGGTAAAACCAGCTACAGATAGCGGCAGAATACTTGCCTCGGTTCCTCCCGCCAGGATGACATCCGCATAGCCATGCGCGATACTGCGGAAGGCCTCGCCAATGGAGTGGGTGCCTGTAGCGCAGGCAGTAACAATCGGCAGGCAAGGCCCCTTGGCATTGAAGCGGATGGCTACCTGACCAGCCGCGATATTTGAAATCATCATCGGGATCATAAAGGGGGATACCCGGCGTGGCCCACTGTTCATCAACTTCTGAGTTTCAGTTACCATAGTAGTCATCCCCCCAATCCCGGAACCGATATAAACACCGAAGCGGTCGTGGTCGAACTCGTGTAGCCCGCTATCCTCCATGGCTTGAGAAGCACTGCCGATCGCGAATTGCGTAAAGAGATCCGTACGGCTGATATCCGCTTTTTCCATGTAAAGTGAGGGGTCAAAGCCCTTAACTTCCGCGGCTATCTTCACTTTGAAATCGGTGGTATCAAAACGGGTGATTTCATTAATACCGCAGTGGCCTGCAATCAGGTTTTCCCAAAATTCTGTGACTGTGTTGCCAAGGGGGGTGATTGCACCAAGACCGGTGATAACGACTTTTCTCATGTGTTTCTAAATCCTTTCAGAAGCAGGAACTGATTCTTTTTGAGCATGGGCGATCTCTTGGTCCAGTGTGGCGATGAGCTGGGGCACTGAAACAAGTTTGCTAACCTTCCAGGCATTCGCACCGGCAAAAACCAGGCCATCGCTCGCATCACCCGAGAGGGAAAGCAGTAAAGCATCAGCTATGCAATAGGGGCTTTGATCGCGCTGGCAGGTAATAATGCAGTGGTAACGACAAACTTTTGGGTGCTTTTCTCCCGCATCCACGGAGCGGACAAAAGGATTGGCAATCGCCCGGCCGGGCATACCGACGGGGCTGTGGATAATTTCCAAATCTTCAGGTTGGCAATCCATGTAAGCCTGCTTAAATGGGAGAGGGGCATCACATTCGTGGGTGCCAACAAAGCGTGTAGCCATCTGAACCGCGGCTGCACCAAGAGAGAGGAAGCGGTAGATATCCTCGCCACTGTAGATCCCACCGCCGGCGATAACCGGTATTTCCACACCAGTATTCTCTTTAAGCTGTCTTGTAAATCCTAAGACTTCAATCAGCAGGTTCTCTAGCTGATATGCCGGATCGGATATTTGTTCCGGTTTGAAACCTAAATGGCCACCTGCGAGCGGGCCTTCGAGAACGAAGGCATCAGGATAACGATTGTGCTTTTCCTTCCACCAACGGCAGATAAGAGCGGCTGCTTTGGCAGATGAGATGATGGGCACGAGTTTGATTTGGGAGCTTGCGGGGATGAACTCTGGCAATTTGAGCGGTAAGCCTGCACCCGCAAAGATAAAATCGGCGCCTTCTTCCGCTGTGGCTCTGCAGAGCACCTCAAAATCGCGCAGAGCTACCATGATATTCACACCAATGGCTCCGCTGCTAAGTGATCGTGCCAGGCGAATTTCTTGCCGTAAGGCTTCGCTCGATGAGAAGTTTTTGCCTGCATAACGTGGAGTACCATTAACACAAGCGGCTGAAATAACGCCCACGCCGCCTTGATTTGCCACAGCTGAGGCAAGCCCTGCGAGCGAAATACCAACTCCCATGCCGCCTTGGACAAGGGGCAGTGGTACCGTTTTACCGCCAATTACCAGTGGACCAAACCTACTTAAGTTAGGATATAGCTCTTTTAGGTTCATAGACTTAGGCCCCCATCCACGGTGATTACCGCTCCTGTTATATAAGATGCCGCGTCACTAGCCAAAAAGGTGGCTAAAGCGGCCACGTCTTCGGGGGTACCTGGCCGTTTTAAAGGGATATTATCCAGGTAGGCTTGCACTTTATCCTGAGGCAGAGCATCGGTCATATCGCTCTGAATATATCCTGGGGCAATGGCGTTACAGGTGATCCCGCGAGAGCCAAACTCCTTGGCAACTGACTTTGTAAGCCCGAGTATCCCTGCCTTGGCCGCAGCGTAATTTGCCTGGCCGGCGTTGCCGTTCAGCCCTACGATGGAAGAAATATTGATAATCCGTCCGCTGCGCTGCCTGATGAAATGCATGGCAGCCGCGCGGATCATATGATAGGTGCCATAAAGATTAGTTTCGATAACGGAGGTGAAATCAAGTTCCTTCATCATTGGCAAAAGCGTATCGCGCACGATACCGGCATTATTTACTAATATATCCAGACCGCCAAAATCGCGGATGACATCTTTGCTTGTTTGGGCCGCAGCAAGTTCATCGGCAACATTACAGCAGTAAGCTTCTGCTTTTCGGCCCATCTGGCGGATAAGTTCACAAGTTTCCTGAGCAGCCTGATTCTGGTTTGCGTAAATGATGGCAATATCCGCCCCAGCTGATGCCATTGCCAGTGCTATCGCTTTGCCGATCCCGCGCGACCCTCCTGTTACCAGTGCTGTCTTACCGCTAAGCATAAGCTTGAGTCCGGGCGAATTGCGCGATGGCCTCTTGGAAGCCTTCAAGCGTTTCAGAGTTGATGATCTTAACATTGGGGTTTATCTTGCGGATCAGGCCGCTCAAGGTGCCACCCGCTCCAACCTCCACAAAGGCGGTGATGCCGTCTGCGATCATGTTCTCAATCGATGTCTGCCAACGGACGGGATGGTTCACTTGCTTGGAGAGCGCGGCTCGAAGATTCTTCCCATAAGGACGGGCGGTTTGGTTGGAGTAGACTGGAATTTCCGGTGTTCGCAGCTTATAACGAACGAGAACTTTAGAAATGCTTTCTGCTGCCTTGTCCATAAAAGGCGTGTGGAAAGCTCCACTCACTTTGAGCGGGATCACCCGACCACCGTTTTCAGTTACCCGTTCAGTAAAAATCTTAAGTTGCTCGATATCGCCTGCCACAGATAACTGGCCCGGGCAGTTGTAGTTGACAGGAAAAACCCCGCCCACTTCCTGACACAAGGCTTCAATCTGTTCATTGGCCATCCTGAGGACCACAACCATGCTGCCAGGCTTATCCTGGGAGGTAGAATGCATGAAATCAGCCCGCTGACAGACGAATTTGAAGCCTTCATCCTCTGTAAAGCTGCCCCCAAAAGAGAGGGCTGTGACCTCCCCAAGCGAGAAACCGGCTAGAAGGGAAGGTATGAGACCATGAGCGCGCAGCGCTTGGGCTGCTGCCAGGCCAACCGCAAAGAGGCAAGGCTGAGCATTGATTGTCAGCGCAAGCTCCTCGGGTTTACCTCCGAAACAAAGTTCTTTTAGGCCTGGCCGCAATTTATCCAGGCGGTCAAATACCGCTCGAAAGATTTCTGAATTTTGATAGAGGGTTTGACCCATACCAGGGTATTGGGCACCTTGCCCAGAAAAAACAAAAGCTAATTTGTCCATGTAGATGCTCGCTTTAAGATGATTTCTGCTTCTTCACATACTTCCCGGATTATTTCTGCGGCAGGTTGTTGTTTATGCACCAAGGCGGCACATTGACCTGCCATGAAACAACCTCTTTTCTCATCACCTTCCATCACGGCGATGCGCAACGCGCCTGACCCCTTGGCTTCCAACTCTGCGTTTGAAATCGAAGGGTCATACTCCCATTTGGAATATTCCATGGAGAAAGGGGATTTGAGGGAGCGAACTGGGTGCCCAAGCCGGCGGCCAGTCGCGATCGTATCGATATCCTGGGCTTGAATTACCCGATTTTTATAGTTGGGGTGCACGTTACATTCATCAGCTACCAGAAAGCGGGTGCCCATTTGAACGCCGACAGCGCCAAGCATCAGGGCAGCGGCCATGCCGCGCCCGTCCGCAATGCCACCTGCTGCCAACACAGGGATTGAGACCGCGTCACAGACCTGGGGCACAAGTACCATCGTTGTTAAATCACCAACGTGACCGCCGGATTCGCCACCCTCAGCAATCACGGCTGTGGCGCCGCGTTTGGCCACCATCTTTGCCACCGCGACTGAAGGCACAACGGGCAACACTTTGATGCCAGCATCCAGCCAATCCTTCATATACTTAAGCGGAGTTCCTGCGCCGGTTGTAACCACGGGCACACCCATATGAATAACCGCTCGGGCTACTTCATCCGCGAAGGGGCTGAGCAACATTACATTGACGCCAAAGGGTTTGGAAGTCTGGCTCCGCAATTTTGCGACCTGGGCTTCAAGCCATTCAACATCAGCATTCATGGCACCGATTATTCCCAGTCCGCCACCGTTGCTCACCGCTGCCGCAAGCGAGGCATCGGCCACCCAGGCCATGCCCCCTTGCAGAATTGGGTAAGTGATGTCGAGCAGGTCACATAACTCGGTCTTAATCATCGAAGGGCTCTAGGATTGCTCGACCAGGGCGACAACATCGCCGATGGTTTTCATTTGTTCGGCACTATCGATTGTGATTCCAAAGGTTTCTTCAAGCGTCATAACCAATTCCGCTTTATCGAGCGAATCAAGCTTGAGGTCATCAAAGGTGGTTTCAGGTTTGACTGTGGATACATCCAGGTCACGTCGTTCCGCGATAAGTGATACTACTTTGTCGAAAGTGTTCATTTTTTTGTCTCCTATAGATTTTTGGGATGATTACTCAGAATGGGGTAGGCCCCATCTAAACACACACGCGCCTGAGGTTAAACCCCCACCAAAGGCAGAAAAAGC
>CAYVRH010000107.1:0-5177 GCA_964452955.1 uncultured Anaerolineaceae bacterium
AAACCGGGATCATCTCCGTCCGTTTTGGTCGTCGGAGATTCTTTCGCTTTTGGACATCCTCTCGACGAATTACGAGATGAATAGCGGTTTGCGCCTGCAAAAAGTGAAAAATCAGTACCAGATGGTTACCGCCCCTGAATACGGGCGTGATATTGAAAACTTCCTGGGCCTGGAAATGACTACCCGGCTTACACAGGCAGCGCTGGAAGCTTTGGCCATCATTGCCTATAAGCAACCAGCAACCCGGCCTGAGATCGATGCCATCCGTGGTGTCAATAGCGACACCGTAATCAAGAGCTTGCTTAGCAAAGGCCTGATCGAAGAGCTTGGCCGTTCCGAAGCTGCTGGCCGACCTATCCTGTATGGAGTTACTGAGGATTTCCTGCATCATTTTGGTCTGGAATCAATTGATAAACTCCCTAAAGTTGACCTTGAAGGCATTCTTCATCCTGCCGAAAACGCAGATCTGGATGCCCTACCGAATGATGAAAGAACTGGTGCATAATGCCTGAAGAACGTGTTCAAAAGATAATGTCCGCTGCCGGAGTTGCCTCCCGCCGGGCGAGTGAAGAAATGATCAACCAGGGCCGGGTAACGGTCAATGGTAAACAGATCAAGGTTGGCGACAAGGCTGACCCTGAAACCGACCGCATCATGGTGGATGGTAAGGCGCTCAAACTGGAGACCAAGCGGGTCTATATCGCGCTGCATAAACCCAAGGGTTACCTTTCGGATATTGACGAAACCCACCCCATGCCAACGGTTTTCGACCTGGTGGATGTACCGGTGCAGTTGCATTCAATTGGGCGTTTGGACTTCGAAAGCACCGGTCTGATCCTGCTTACAAATGATGGTGAATTAACCAATCGGCTTACGCACCCTCGTTACAAGCATGAGAAAGAGTACGAAGTTTTTGTAATCAAGGTGCCGGACGACGAGCAATTGGAAATCTGGCGGCGGGGTGTGGTGTTGGAAGACGGCACACGTACGCAGCCTGCCCAGGTGGAAGTTATGCGCAAGTCAGCCAACGGAGCCATGCTGCGCATTACCATGCACGAGGGTAAAAAACGCCAAATTCGCATGACTGGTTCACGAATCGGATTGCCCGTGGCAGAAATCTTGCGTGTGCGCATCGGTACCGTGCGCCTGGGCAAACTTCAACCGGGTGAGTGGCGTTACCTTAAGGAAAAAGAAGTTGAAGAACTGAAAGCTTATGCCGGCCTGAAAGAGAAAAGACCACCCAGAAAATCGGAATGATTTTTATTATTAAGTTGGGTCTTTAGCGATTGCTTTCAGGTTGATCAAACTAAATAGAGAGCCAAAAAAATAACAGGCACCTCAAAGGTGCCCGTTATTATGTCTGTAGGTAACTGATTACTTCTTTGGTTTGTCGGTGGATTTATAGTTGTCAAAAATTTGGTTTAGTTTGGTGAAAGTTTCGGGGCTGATAGGATCGGCACATTCTTCGCGATCAACCCGGCGAATGTAACGCTTAAGATCCTCGAGGTCAACTACCGGAATTGGCGCGTTAGTAACTTCGCCAATCTTGGTAGTTTTCATCATAGAAATCAATAAGGGTTTGATTTCAGGTTGCAGGGCAGTCTGGATGCCCTTATAGGCCATAAAAGCGCGCAGATTGTGTTCTTCTGTGGCAAAATCCTTATCCGGTCTACCAATACCTTCCTGACCCATAAATTTCATCAGGGCATTGCCACCCTTCTGCTTCCATTTACCATCCACGAAAGAGATTTCACCGGTCGCGGTGAGGGGCATGGGGACCCAAATGCGGCAAGGGCCAACCAAGATCATGGAAGAGGGTGAGTTGTAGACATAGAAGCTATATTCCTGACGCAACTTTTCAAGAGAAGTGGTAATGACCTCGTCAAAGCGGGGCGAGCGCCCAAAGCGGGTTGTAAAGTACATGCCTATCTGGGAGAGGACGAAGCCTACCACCAGCGCGATGTATGAAAAGTACATTTTGGAGATATCTTTTTGGAAGGCAAAGAACAGGCCAATGCCCAGTACTGCCAAACTTGCAAAGGTGAAAACCTGGGCAAGCGACTTGCGTTGTTTGATCAATGGTTCGTTGACGACTAATTTCATGCTTATTTCTCTTCCTTGGTTTCTGGTTTCATCGAACTGCTGATTTCATTCAGCAGGTTTGATTTTACAGCATTAATGGCGCGTTCCACGGCACTGACCATGGCTTTGGCATCCGAGCGGCCATGGCCGATGAAAACCAGGCCATTGACCCCCAATAGCGGAGCCGAACCAATCTCGGATGGATCCAGCTGCTTCTTGATGGAAGCAAAGGCTGGTTTGGCAAGCAAGGCGCCCATTTTCGTGAAAAAGGATTGCATTAATCCGGCCTTGATATTTCGCAGGATAAGCTTGGCAACTGCCTCGGTGGATTTGAGCAGCACGTTGCCGGTAAAGCCATCCGTAACAGCCACATCCACTTTGCCCTCGAAGAGTTCCTTACCTTCGATGTTGCCAACAAAACCTGGCACTTGTGCTTTCATCAGCGGGAAAGCGGCTTTGACAAGCTCGTTGCCTTTACCTTCCTCCTCGCCGTTGGCTATCAATCCGACTTTGATGTTTTTGTTGCCAAATAGCATACGAGCGTAAATACTGGCCATCTGGCCGAATTGCACCAGAAATTCGGGGCGGCATTCCGCATTGGCGCCGATATCGGTAATGACGCATTGGCCGTTTTCGACTGGCAGCACAGCCACCAAGCAAGGCCTGGCTACGCCTTCGATCATCCCCAGGGTGCGCATGGCAAAATACATGGCCATGCCAGTATTTCCGGCTGTGACAAACGCATCCGCTTTGCCAGCTTTGATCAGGTCCATGCCAACTTGCATGGTGTTGTCCTTTTTGGCACGGGCTTCCTGGATGTGGTCGCTCATCTCAAGAGATTGGGTGGCGTTCACAATCTGAATTCTGGGGTTTTCAGCACCCATTGCTTTAAGCTTGGGCTCCAATTCTGCCTTGTTTCCCACCAAGAGCAATTCCAACTCAGGATACTTGGCAACCAAGCGTGGAGCGGCTTCCAATTCAGGGTTGGGTCTTGCATCTGACCCCATGGCATCCAAAACAATTCTTATGCTCATTCTTCCTCTTTTTTCGAGGTCCCACTATTGACTTTCGGGGCTCTCTGAATATAATTCTATTTCACGTTTGCGCTGGTGCTGGAATTGGCAGACAGGCATGGTTGAGGGCCATGTGTCGCAAGACGTGGGGGTTCAAGTCCCCCTCAGCGCATGAGACAGACCTTTGGGTCTGTCTTTTTTTTAAGGAAATACCCTCAGTAACCAGGTTTCCGGATTTACGTGCACACCATTGGCATCCACCTGGAAGTGCAGGTGGGGGCCAGCTGAACGCCCAGTGTTACCAATCTCACCAATTTTTTGAAGAGGTCCGACTGTTTCGCCTTCAGTCACCAATATCTTGGCCAGATGCATGTAAGTAGTGAAGATTCCCATGCCATGATCAATAACGATTGCGTTGCCACGAATGACCTGATCTGGCTTGACCGCGACCACGGTGCCCGCAGCGGGAGCAAAAACATCGATGCCCATGCAATAGCCCAGGTCCAGGCCGGTGTGGTAGTAAAGTTTGGTTTTGTCGTTATTGTAAGTGCGGCGGTTACCGAACTTATCTGTAATACAGATGGGTTCCGCGGTCGGGCTGAACCAAAGCCCGCTCCATTGTTGTACAGGGCTTGGATTGGAAATGATTTCAGTAAAAATCTTGTCTTCGTCAGCGTTGGCTTCTTCCTCAAGAGTGGCGGGGTCTACCGTGATATTGCTGTCCATCGCATAGTTACCTTCTTTAACGAAGACATACTGGATGATGCGGTAAGTCAGGTCGCTCGCGGTGGTGAACTCCATCGTGAGAGGATAGATCCCAGGTTCAGCCAGGGCATTGATGCCACCATAAGCGATTTGTTCGTTCTCGCCAAGCGGGTAAAAGCCGGGCTTAAGGTCACGCAATTCAGAACTGACTTTCAAAGGTTGGCTGGTTTTTACGCGGATAGTGTACGTTTGCCCCTGCATGAAGGGCATGTTGCCCAGGCTGATCTCCTCAAGTCCCGGAATAGCCAGGGAATTGGTAGATTGCGTTGCAGACGGCGCGTAGTAGGTATCCATGGGCAAGGCCAGGTTGGGCGAGGCTAAGGTATTGATACGTGCGAGGCGGTAATAACTGATTTGGTTTTGAACAGCCGCCTCAAGCATGCTTTCGCCCGGCAAAAGCGGTGCGATTGAAGCGACAGTTTGCGTCTGAGGATTTTGAGTGATGGTGATTTCACGTCCGACAAAAAGCTCAGAAGGGCTGGTGATTTTATTCAGTTTGATCAAACCCGCTACGGTGGATTGTCCGCGCCGTGCCAGCACAGTCAGACTGGCCCCTAAGGGCACAAAATCCGACACCAGGATTCCGCTCAGGCCTTCGAGACCGGGGATTTTCAAAAGGTCGCCTGGCTGCAGACCCGTGTTGCCATCCATGTCGTTTACTTCCTGGATGGCCTCTATGGTGGTTTTGAAACGGTCGGCAATGCCGTAAAGCGTATCTCCGGAAACCACCAAATACTCAGGTAGAGTAGGGGTCTGTGCCTGGACTGGGTTAATCGGAAGGAGCAACGCACAGATAGCAATCAAAATTGCAAACGTGAGCAGCCTTCTAAAGTTGAAAATGGGCTTGGTATAATGGTTCATCTCAGTCAATTCAACGGCTAAGTTTACCATTAAGTGGAAAGGGTTCTAAACGATGAAGATTACCACCTGGAATGTTAACGGATACCGCGCGGTCATGAATAAGAAAGCCCTCGATTGGGTGGATGAGTTTGAACCTGACATCCTCTGCCTACAGGAAATTAAAGTCAAGCCCGAGCAGTTAGGTGAAGAAATGCGCGAGCGGGTGGGCTACAGCTCTGCGTGGAACTCTGCAGAACGGCCAGGATACAGCGGAACGGCGGCCTTCTTCAAGCAACAACCACTTAGCATCCAAGCTGGAATGGGCTTCCCAGAATTTGACAACGAAGGTCGGGTATTGCGCCTGCAATATCCTGATTTTTTCCTTTACAACATCTATTTTCCCAATGGCGGTCAGGAAAACCTGCGAGTGCCTTATAAGCTGGATTTCTACGCCCGGTTGCTTGAAATATGCCTTGA
>CAYVRH010000108.1:0-5173 GCA_964452955.1 uncultured Anaerolineaceae bacterium
TCCTGCTACTCATAACCCGAAGAACAAAGCTGCCGTCATTATCAAGATTGAAGGCGGAAAATTTGTATTCTTCAAGAAGTTCCAACCAGCCGAATAAAAACCGGTAAATGGCCTGGGGAATGTGATTCCCCAGGCCAATTCTTATTGTCTGGAGTAGAAGATGATTCTTCAACAAATCGTTAATGGGCTATCCATCGGGTCAGTCTATGCCATGATCGCGGTGGGTTACTCATTGGTTTACAGTGTTTTGAATTTCTCCAACTTTGCCCATGGTGAAATTCTAATGTTGGGTTCGTTCGCGGGCTTTTTCTTGCTTAGTGCGCTCAAAGTACCCTTCCCCTTTGCGCTTGCCCTTTCGATGGTTGGCGCTGGCGTGGTCGCCATGGCAATCGAACGCTTCGGTTATCGGCCGCTGCGTCTGCGCAAGGCCCCCACCCTTTACTTTATGATCGCCGCCATGGGTTTTTCGGTATTCCTGCAAAACCTGGCAATCATTGTCTTTACCCCTAATTTCCGCACTTATCCGCAACTCTTTCCTCTTGAACCGATTACACTGGGTCGAGTAGCCATGGGCAGGCTGGACCTTTTGATTTTTTTCATCTCCCTTATCAGCCTTTCCATCTTGAGCCTCTTCATCTATAAAACAAAAATGGGGACGGCGATCCGGGCCACTGCTTACAACTACCGTGTGGCCTCTTTGATGGGCATCAACCCCGACATCGTCATCGCGATTGTATTCTTTCTGGCTGGCGGAACTGCTGGTCTGGGTGGCATGCTCTTCGGCATGAAGTACACCACCTATCCATGGATGGGTGCACTGACAATCAAGGCCTTCATTGCGGCTGTGGTTGGCGGTCTGGGTAGCTTACCAGGTGCGGTGTTGGGCTCGTTTATCCTTGGCATGGTAGAAACATTTGCATCTGGTTACGTTTCTTCTTCGTTCAGAGATTTATTTTCTTATGCCATCATGATTATCATCATCATCTTCCTGCCTAGCGGTCTGCTCGGTAAGAACACGACTGAGAAAGCTTAGGGAGGAGCTACATGTCAATCTACATTCAAGGCATCATCTACCTAATCTCGATCAACCTCATCTCAGTCATGGGACTTTCCTTGTTAACTGGCTTTACAGGCTCTTTCTGTTTTGGCCAGGCCGGATTCATGGCTGTTGGCGCTTATGTTTCGGGCATGCTGACCAAGTTGGTTGGTTGGCCGCTCTGGGCCGGCATCATTTGTGGAGCCGTGGCTGGCGCTCTCATCAGCATCCCGATCGGTTTGCCTACTCTCAAGCTCAAAGGCGACTATTTTGCCATTGCTACTTTGGGCTTCGCCGAAGCTGTTCGCCTCATCCTTGAAAACCTGCAGCAGTATACAGGCGGTGCCAGGGGCATCCCGGGCATTGAGACCATGAAGAGCCCCGTGCCGGTACTGATTATCGCGGTTACTATCTATGTCCTGATCCGTTTTTACGTCTCTTCAACGCACGGGCGCAAATGTATTGCCATCCGTGAAGACGAAATGGCAGCCAACTGCATCGGCATCAACTCCCCCCGCATGAAGACCATTTCTTTCTTTGTAAATGGTCTGCTTGCAGGGCTTGCCGGCGCCTTACTGGCTCATTACGTCGGTTTCATTCAGCCTTCCATGTTTGGTATGGCGAAATCAACCGAACTCATCATCATGGTGATCTTTGGCGGCATGCACAGTGTAACCGGTGCACTCATCTCCACTATCATGCTTACCAGTCTGCCTGAATTGTTGCGGGCTGCCTCAATCTGGCGCCTCGTTGCTTATGGTCTGCTCGTGGTCATTATCATGGTCGTCAGGCCTGAAGGACTGCTTGGAACCTGGGAACTTTCCCTGGCCAATCTGAAAGCGATATGGAACAACCTCTTCAATCGCAAACTGAGCGCCAAGGAGGGGAAATAATGTACATCCTTGAAATTGAAAACCTCTCGAAATATTTTGGCGGCGTAAAAGCTGTTGATGACTTCAACATGAAACTTGAAGAAGGTTCCATTACTTCCATCATCGGTCCTAACGGAGCCGGCAAAACTACCATCTTTAACCTGATCACCGGAATTTATCCGCCTACCAAAGGTTCCATTAACTTGCATGGCAACAGCATCATCGGCTTGCCCACTTACAAGATTGTTGACCTCGGCCTTGCCAGAACCTTCCAAAACATCCGCCTCTTTGCCAACTCATCCGTGTTGGACAACGTACGGGCAGCCTGTCACGATATGGCCAATTACACCGTCCTGGAAGGTTTCTTTCCCAGCAAGAGAAGGTCCGTACAGGAAAAGCTGATCAAAGACCGCTCAATGTCCCTTCTGGAAACCGTTGGTTTGGCCGACCGGGCGAGTGAGATTGCCAGTAAGCTGCCGTACGGTTATCAACGCCGCCTCGAGATTGCGCGCGCATTAGCGCTTAACCCAAAAATTCTGCTTCTCGATGAACCGGCTGCTGGCATGAACCCGGAAGAATCGCAAAACCTGATGGATTTCATTCGGAAAATGCGCCAAAAATTCGCCCTGACTACTTTGCTGATTGAACACCATATGGAACTGGTCATGGGCTTGAGCGATTACATCACTGTGGTGGATTTTGGTAAAACGATTGCGACAGGCACACCTAAGGAAGTACAGAATAATCCTGAAGTGATTAAAGCCTATCTGGGATATGGAGATAAGAAATGAAAAAGCTGCTTGAGATTAAAGACTTGCATGTGTCTTACGGGGGCATCCAGGCGCTGAAAGGTATTTCTCTTGATGTGGAAGAAGGTGAAATCATCTCCATCATCGGGGCTAACGGGGCGGGAAAATCCACCATGCTGAATGCGCTTAGCCGACAAATCAAGATTGAAAAAGGTGAAATTCTGTTTAATGGCGCACCGCTTCCTTCGCAAGCTTACCAGGTTGTCCAGGCTGGAGTTGTTCAAGTACCTGAAGGCCGTCAGATTTTTGCCAATCTGACGGTCCGCGGGAATCTGGAAATTGGGGCTTACCTGCGCAAGGATAAAGAAGGTATTGAAAAAGATATCGACTACATTTTCTCGGTTTTTCCACGCCTGAAGGAACGTCAGTCCCAATACGGGGGCAGCCTGAGCGGCGGCGAACAGCAAATGTTGGCCATCGGGCGTGGATTGCTTTCAAAACCCAAACTGATGTTGCTGGATGAACCCTCCTTAGGCCTTGCACCCATGTTGGTAGAAGAGATTTTCAACGTCATCGCGAAAATCAACAACGAAGGCACAACTATCCTGCTGGTGGAACAGAACGCGCAGAAGGCGCTCTCGGTTGCTCACCGTGGTTATGTGCTGGAGACTGGAAAAATCATCAAGACCGGCCATGGTTTGGAGTTACTGAATGATCCCAAAGTCCAGGAAGCCTACTTGGGCGTAAAAATTGAATAACTGAGGAGTTAAAGGCATGTTCCAGAATTTTGAAAGCGCAATCAAATACGTGCGCGATAATGAAATACGGATGATTGACCTCAAATGGTGCGATCTTTTCGGCCGTTGGCATCATATTTCGGTCTCTGCCGATTACTTTAGCCCGCAAATGATGCGTGATGGCATTGGTTTTGATGGTTCAGCCGTCGGTTTCAAGCCCGTCAACGCGGGCGACATGGTTCTGATACCAGATCTTTCCACGGGATTCATGGACCCCTTCTTCAGACGCCCCACACTATCATTTTTAGCAGATATCTATGAGGCAGACAGCAAAGAGCGTTTCGATTTTGATCCCCGTAGGATTGTTGCCAAGGCTGAAGCCTACCTGCAAAAAACAGGCGTCGCGGATGCTTCCATCTGGGGGCCTGAGTATGAGTTCTTTATCCTGGATGAAGTAAGTTTTGAGAACCGCCTGAACGCTAGCTCCTACTCGCTTGTTTCATACGAGTCTGACTGGGTGGAAAATGAGACCACCAACGGTTACCTGGTACCCAACCACCACGGCTATCACCGCATCGCCCCATCGGACCAAAATCAGGATCTGCGCAATGACATTTCTCTGTTGATGGAAGATTTTGGCTATAAGGTCAAATACCACCACCACGAAGCTGGCGGCCCAGGGCATGGCGAGATCGAGCCACCGTTGCAGGATATTTACAAATCCACCGATGGGTCCTTGATGGTCAAGTACCTGGCCAAAAATATGGCCTACAACGAAGGTAAAACCTTGACCTTCATGCCAAAACCCTTCTATGGGGCCGCGGGCAATGGGCTGCACTTCCATCAACTCTTGATGAAGGGTAATACCAACGTATTCTACGACCCCAAAGGCTATGCCAACCTGAGCGAGACCGCCATGCATTACGTGGGCGGTATCCTTGACCACGCCGCAGCTCTTTGCGCGCTCACCAACCCCTCCACTAACTCTTTCAAGCGCCTGGCGCCTGGTTTTGAGGCCCCGACCAGTTGCTTCTTTGGGAAGGGCGACCGCAACGCCGCCATCCGCGCCCCAAAATACGCCACCGACCCCAGCGAAGCGCGCATCGAATACCGCACGCCGGATGCCACCTGCAACCCCTATTTGGCCATCCCTGCCATGCTTTTGGCTGGACTGGACGGCATCGCGCGCAAGGTTGACCCGCGCGCTGCGGGTTATGGACCCTTTGATGATGATGTCATGTCCTGGCCTGAAGCCGAGCAAAAACGCATCAAAAAGGTGCCTTTCTCCCTGGCTGAGTCCTTGGATGCCCTTGAGAAGGACTATGCCTTCCTGACCGATTCCGGTGTCTTTTCCGGCGATTTCATCAAGTTCTGGGTGAAAGCGCTGCGCAAGGAATCGAACGACATCCTCACCCGCCCCATCCCGATCGAAATCGAACGCTATCTGGATTGCTAGGTAACTGCTTTTTGATTAGAAAGCGCTCTCATAATTATGAGAGCGCTTTTTTATTGACTGAATCCGGTTTGCACCGTCAGAAATGAGACGAACAAGTGAGTAAAATTAAATGTCTTTGTAATATATCAGGCTATCAACAAGTTTATCGACCGTTCGTGCAGACGCTGTCAGATTGTTGAAGACAAGAACAATACACCGACACCTAAAATCAGATTAAGAACCAGCAAAGCTGCAGCAAGTTTATCCTGAGGCAACTTGATGAAGCAGATACCTTTGACTACCCGCCAACGCAGGAAAGAGATAATAACCATCAGGATAACCAG
>CAYVRH010000109.1:0-344 GCA_964452955.1 uncultured Anaerolineaceae bacterium
CCCGGCTAATGGTTACCACCTTGTCCTCAAGGGGTTGGCGTAGCACCTCGAGGATGCGCTGGCCAAACTCAGGCAATTCATCCAAAAAGAGCACACCGCGGTGAGCAAGCGAAATTTCCCCAGGGTGGGGGATGTTGCCCCCACCGACCAGTCCGGCGTGGCTGATAGTGTGATGCGGTGCCCGGAATGGCCGCTGCTGGATGAGCGCCATGCCTTTGGGCAGCAGGTCAGAAATGGAGTAAATCTTGGTAACTTCCAGCGCTTCTTCCAGGGTCAGTTTCGGCAAAATGGAGGGCAAAGCACGGGCAATCAATGTTTTACCTGCCCCCGGAGAACCGACCATC
>CAYVRH010000109.1:354-5139 GCA_964452955.1 uncultured Anaerolineaceae bacterium
ACCGCGCGTTTAACCTGGTCCTGCCCTTTAATTTCGGCAAAATCAGTTTCGAAGGTATAAGAGGTTTCAGGGCTGAATTCGGTGGGGTTGGCAAGGCTCAATTGCTCTGCATGGGTCAGATGACCGTATAACGCAGCCAGGTTCGGAACGGGATAAACCTCAATATCAGGGATCATAGCGGCTTCCGGGGCATCATCCACGGGCACAAAAATGCGCTTGAAACCAGCAGCCTTTCCGGCCGCAGCCATGGCAAGTACGCCGCGGACATGCCTTACGCTGCCATCCAGCGAAAGCTCGCCGAGGATCAGCGCGTCCTGCACTGCCGCCTGGGGAAGTTGCATGCCCGAAATCAGCACGCCCACCGCGATCGGCAGGTCGAAAGAGGGTCCCTCCTTGCGCACCGTCGCCGGGGCAAGGTTGACTGTGAGGGCTTTGCGGGGGTAACTGAGCCCTGCATTTTTGATAGCTGAATAGACCCGCTCACGGGATTCTTTGACGGCTTCATCTGGCAAGCCAACAATAGCCATGTGGGGAAGGCCTTGCCCGAAGTCTACTTCCACATCCACGATTTCACCCTCAAGGCCGATCACCGTGCAGGAATGAACATGAGCAAGCATAAACTAAGTTTATTAGAAGGGATTTTAAAAGTCAATCAGTTTTGGCCTGCGTGGAGCAAAGTTTATTTCGGGTAGAATTCAAACTTATTAGAGGTCATGTATGCCAAGCAAAAAACACGTAATTGGGCTTTTCAGCCTTCTGCTTTGTCTTTTCCTTTTTCTTCAAGCTTGTACCAATATTGCTGTTCCAAGCCCGGTCTCTCAGCCAAGTGCTGGCCAAGCACCCACTGAGCCTCCTGCAGCAGTTACGCCCAGTCCCGAAGCGCCGTTGGCCCTTCCGCCCACCCCGACCGAAGCCTTGCCTACCCCTACCTTGGTGCCAACCCCAACCCAAGCAACGCCATGCCTGGTGATTGACCCTGATTTACCCAAAAAACTGAGCTCAAGCGTGGAAACCTTGCAGAAAGAATATCAATGCCTCTCAGATGCCCAGCCACGCCATGAGCTGACCTACTTGTCAAAGGGTAAGCTTTCACAATGGGTTTACGCTCTTGTGGCACCCTTCAATACGGTTACAGATAACTTGACAGTCGAGGATTTCAGTGAGTTTTGGAATGGGGTTACTGAAAAACCCTTCACCCAACTGGCCATGAGCAGCACTACCAAGACCGCCATGCTTTCCCTCTTTGGTGAACCTAAAGGTGTGATCGTTGAACAAGCCGAGGGCGCCCTGCTGGATTATGCCTGGCTAACCCCCGGCACTTGGGCAGTCGTGCCCTTCGAAGCCCTGGAACCGCGATGGAAAGTGATCAGCCTGGATGGCAACTCGCCTATCCGTACCGATTTCGACCCTGAAAAGTGGCCATTATTGGTCCACATTGGTCTAACTAACCCCGAAAGCTCTGGAGCGCTCAACGACAAGCTCGAAGCGCTATTGCTTGCCAGCAACCGCGACCCCGAGAAGCTGACCACGGTTATCGTCACTGGCACAACGGCGCTGGTGCGGGCAACGGCATACGCCATGGAACAGGAAGGCATCGATAAACCAGCCGCCGTAATCGGCCCCATTCTCAATCAGGCAGATATCACCCATATTAGCAATGAGATTGCTTACTCAGATGACTGCCCTTACCCTAACCCGGTCACTCAGAGCATGCGCTTTTGCGCTCCGTTTGCCTATAACCAGGTGCTTGAGCAAGTTGGCACCGACGTGGTGGATCTGACAGGCGATCATTTTGTGGATTGGGGCTACGATGCCGCTCGCGAAACGGTAGAGCTCTACCATCAGCTAAACTGGCAGACATTTGGCGGGGGTGAAGACCTTGAAAACGCCCAAAAACCGGCTTTATTCGAAGTGAAAGGCAATAAAATTGCTTTCGTCGGCTGCAATGCCAAACATGGTGGCTGGAATGTGGCCATGGCAAATAACCCTGGCGCGCTGGATTGCGACATAGACTTTTTGCATGAACAAATCCGCTCCCTGAAAGAAGCGGGCTATACCGTCATCACCACTTTCCAACACTATGAGGATTACGGCTGGTTCCCCGATACAGCCCTGGAGTACGATATGCAGCAAGCCGCGTTAGCCGGGGCAGATATTGTTTCAGGCAGCCAGGCTCATCGACCCCAGGTTTACACCTTCGCCGGTGAAGGGCAGCAGCAATTTATCCACTTTGGGCTTGGAAATCTCTTTTTTGATCAGATTCTGTTGGGTAACGATTGCGACAAGGGTTTTGTAGACCGCCACGTAATTCACGATGGTCAATACATCAGCACTGAACTGCTCACTATTATTTTCCCGAATTTCCTGCAACCCGTTTGGATGAACGACCAGGAACGCGATCTTTTCCTGGGCACCTTGCACAAGTACAGTGATATCTATCGGGTTTCACTGGCAGAGTAGGTAACCTCAACAACCATCGGTCAGTTCGAACGAAGCTTGCAAAAAGGTCAAGTTTTGGCACTGATTTGTATTTGAGATTCAAGCTGCTAATTATTTGCGTTTATTTGGTTTTGGCAGGGCAGTCGTACTCTCACGCTTGATCAATTCAGCATCCACTTCCACATGCACAGGCACCGTTTTTGGTTTGTTCATGCGTTCTAGCAGCCGCTGAACAGCGCAGTAGCCCATGAATTGCCGCGGCACGCGCATGGTGGTGAGAGGTGGGTTGCCCATACTGGCATAAACGTTATCATCCACACCGATAATGGAGATATCCGCAGGCACCTTCCATCCCGCTTCGGTGATGGCTTTCATGGCTCCCAGGGCAATCGTGTCGCTATCCGCAAAGAACGCCGTTGGCATATTGTTGCGTCCGACCAAGGCTTCGCTCATTTCAGCCACCGCACCGGATAAAGTGGGGGTCAGCAAAAAGTGGTGTTCCGGTTTAAGCTGCAGGCCTTTGCTTTCAAGTTCTTCACGGAAGCCTTTTGCCCGATCTTTGAAGTTAGTGATCTCAACCTTGCTCTGCAAATAGCCAATTTCCCGGTGACCAAGGGCGTATAAGTGCTCTACAGCATGGTGCGTTATGCGTTCATTTGCCATCTCCACTGTATCCACTTGCAGTTTGGGGATGGCACTATCCACCACGACTGTCGGCAAACCCAGGGAGAGGAAGGCCTTGCACACCTCAGGTCGCATTTCAGTCCCCAGCAGGATCAAACCCTCAAACTTGATGGTCCTGAGCTTTTCCAAGATATGCTCAAGGCTGGCATCATTGCAGCCGAACTGGCCCAAGTGCATGCCCTGGTCAATACATTCCACCTCGACGCCTTCGATAATGGCAGCGATCAAGCTAGCGTTTTCTTCCACCAACATGCCATGCTGAGAATAACGGATGAATATGACTGTTTTGGCGTCATTCTGCTTGTTTGCCCAGGCGGGTTTTTCGTAATTATTGGATTTGATTACCTCACGCACGCGATCCCTCACGGCTTGGCTGACCCCTCTGCGGTCGTTGAGAACGAGCGAGACGGTCGCTGGGGAAACTCCAGCAAGCTTGGCAATTTCTCTGACGTTCATTTTTGACACCTTCCTTCCAACATATAAGACAACTTATCAGTATTCAGATTTAGCGCTTCTGGAACGGGTCAAAAATCCCGAGTGAAGCTTCCCCTCGGATGGAGACCGACCACAACCAGCATGGAAGCCCTTGGGTTCGAAGGCACAAGCGCGGGTGTGGCCTGATGAATTGTTGAGAAAATTGCAGAGAGTCGAAAGGGTGCCAGCCAGGCTTTGATCCTTCAAAGGGCTGAGATTGCTGATAGATTTCTTCACAGTCATCCTTTCGATATGCCAGTAACGAGCAGATGATAATACTTGGCCCTGCTCTCAGCTTTTGCCTATCCGTCCAAGCATATGAGCAGGTTAATGGGGCCGCTATACCAGATTATTCGGCATCTTTTTTGCGGGTGTCAAAGCGAATCTGGCAAGTTCTTGCGCCCTGCGCGATGGTATGGCCGAGCGTAAAACCAAAGTTTTCAAATTTAGAAGCTATTCCGCGGTCGCCATCCATGGCGATGTCGCAAAGCTGCTCGATTTCCTCTTCAGTCGCTCCCAGTTTCTGCCAGGCAGAAACCAATGGGCAGTAGTGGAAATCCAGGTAATAACCTTTTTCATCCTCTTTGAGCACTTCCATTTCGAAGATCTTGCGATCGGGGCCGACGGCAAATTTCTTGGCAAATTCCTGAACCGAAGCGTCCTTGCCAATTTCTCCTTCAATGCGGCCGCCGTGCATTTGGCCGGTAGCAAAGACGGCTTTGCGGCCAATATCATCCCAGGAAAGACCTTGCTTCTTGGCTTCCTTCAGCAAGTTGTACATCCATGTAGCGCGGTGCTCGATGGCGTTGCGCAGGCGGGTGGTCATCTCGTCATCGAGGATGGTAGGTTTGTTGTCAATTTTTGTCATGCTTGAACCCTTTTTTGATCAAAGTTAAGTCGCTTGTTTAGTGTTCACGCCGAGGGATCATGCCATTTACGCTGCAATCCTGTGTCAAATCGCTATCGAGCGTCTCAATCCAAATAAACCAAAGGCACAAAGCAAATCCCTAATACTGGCAGACTAGGCGGTGAGGTGCGGCATACGAGCTCTGGCTGATGCTAATTTTCCTTCCCGCATAATGCCTCCTGCTTATGAGGATGAGTTTAGTAAACGAATGGCGGACAAACCGGAACAATAAGAACTTACTCATATTCTACGAAACGCCATCACCAATGTCAATATGCTGC
>CAYVRH010000110.1:0-2381 GCA_964452955.1 uncultured Anaerolineaceae bacterium
CCTACGGATATGCGCACATCAGGTGAAACCGCTGCAAACTCTTCAGCCACGGCCACCGTGATGGGGTAGACGGTTGAAGAACCGTCAATGACAACATCGCCACTCAGTTCAACTTTTTCAGCAGCAGGTGCCGCAGGGTCAGCAGATGTAGCGGGTTCAGCCTGGGTGGGGGCAGCAGCTGGTTTTGCGCAAGCACCAAGCACGAGAGTAGCAATTAAAAGCAGGGCAAACATGGTAATACGACGCATTTTTTCTCCTTATACACTATTTTATCGACATACTTATGTTAACAAAAGCGATTTAATGCACCGTAAAAGTAATGTTAACGAGCGGTCATGCTTTGATTGACAGCCGATTGAATCCCTGTAGCCCCCTCATACAAACTCGGAAACTAGCGTAAAATCACTAAGATGGTAGCGAGAAAATTCGGGTTGTTAATCTTCGCGCTGGTCTGCCTGGGGCTCAGCAATGGCTGCAGCCAGGGGCAACCCTTGCCCGGGCTGACCCCGATTCCATACGTGACCCCCACGCCGACCTTAAGCCAAAACCTGCTGGCAACCGAAGCAGCCAGGCTGGCAACCCCCACGCCTGAACCTTCACCCACACCTTGGACCTACGCCAGCCTGACCCCCACCAGCGACCCCTTAAAGCCCACCCCTCAAACTAACAACCCGCTGACCGGTACGGACCAGATGGATCCTGAAATCAACGGTCAAAGGCCCGTTCTGGTCAAGCTGGCCAATTGGCCGCAAGAGTTACGCCCTCAAGCCGGCTTGAACGCGGCGGATCTTGTCTTTGAATACTTCATCGGCGCGCAATCGAACCACTTGGCCGCGCTGTATTACAGCCAGTCGCCCGAAGCCGTAGCCCCTCTGGCGCCCGCCCGTGCACCCGACACTCGCCTGGCTGTCCTCTACAGTGCAAGCCTGGCCTATCAAAGCGCCAGACCCAACATTCAGAAAACAATCGACAACTCGCTGCCCGAACGCAACTTTATGGCCAACACCAGCCCGTGCTCAGTTATTTGCGCTGAACCCGCTGCCAAAGGCGGCAACATCGCTGTTAATGTGCCTGGCTTGAGGAAGCTGCAGAGCCAACTATCTCCGAAAAAGGAGGATTTGACTCTCTCAGGCATGGTTTTTGCTGAAGAAACAGGCAAAGGGGATGGCGACGCTCAACAACTCAGCTACATGTACGCAGATTTTTCTGTGATGGATTGGCGTTACGACCCCACAACCGCAAAATACCAGCTCTGGCAGGATTTTCGTTACGCCCCTGGCAAGTACAAATTGGAAGCTTCCTTTGACCGCGATACCAAGCTGCCGATTGCTTTTGATAATGTGGCCATTCTCTACACCCGCTACATTAGCTACGGGCAGGATGGTTATGATTTGGACCTGCGCGAGACCGACCCTGAGCAACAAGCCTTGATCTTGCGCGATGGCAAGATCTACTACGGCACCTGGCTGGTGCCGGCTGCAGACCGGCCAATCCAGTTCAAGGACGCCAATGGATTGGATATTCCCCTCAAACCAGGCAGAACCTGGATAACATTCGCGAGCATCAATACACGCTCAAAGCAAACCGAACCCGGAGTTTGGGAACTGACTTTCTCATTCAATTAAGCAAAAAAGCGACCTTCAGCCAACCAAGCCGGCCTACGCAGCTGGTTTCATGCTAACCGCCCGCAGGCCGTTCAGTGTAACCACCAATGCCAGACCAACATCAGCCAGTACTGCCGTCCAAAGTGGTGTTAGGCCGGCAATTGCCAAGGCTGCCACCAGGAATTTGACCGAAAGGCTGATGGCAATATTTTGCTTGATGAGCTTATTGGTGAAGCGTGCCAGGCTGACCGCGAATGGCAGTTGTTTCAGGTTGTCATTCATCAGCACCACATCCGCTGTTTCCAGCACCTGCGCGTTGCCTGCTCCGCCCATGGCAATTCCAAGATCGGCTTTGGCCAGGGCAGGGCTGTCGTTGATTCCGTCACCTACCATAGCCACCAGGCCGAAGTCATCGTGCAGTTTGCTGATCGCAGCCAGTTTTTGCTCCGGCAAAAGCAAAGCTTGCACCTCATCCAAGCCCAAGCTTGAGCGCACTTTTTCAGCCGCCTGGGGGTTATCGCCTGTCAGCATCAGCGTGCGGATGCCCTGAGCGTTCAAAGCCTTCAGCACCTCAGCAGATTCTTCCCGTGGGGTATCCTCCACCCCGATGAAACCGCGCACTGATTCGCCGTCACAAAGCAGCATCACCGTTTTGCCCTCAGTCTGGGCGGCCACGGTGCCTTCCTTGACAAGATCTGGCAGGTGGTCAGCATGTTCCTCTTCAAAAAGTGGCAGGCTGCCAACCGTTGCCAATTTGCCATTCACCCAGCCTTGCTG
>CAYVRH010000110.1:2481-5085 GCA_964452955.1 uncultured Anaerolineaceae bacterium
TTGTCAAAAGCCATGACTTTAGCGTTGCCCAGTGTCTCAAGGAAAACTCCACCCTTAAAAACCACCCCCGATCGGGCAGCCGCCGTCAGGCCGCTGATGAGTGTAATTGGTGTTGAGATGATCAGCGCGCAGGGGCAGCCGATCATCAAAAGTGAAAGCCCGCGGTGCAGCCAGCCATACGATGCAGCAGTGTTCCAGAATGGCTGCCTGAAAACCAGGGTTGGGACAGTCATCACAAGCAGCGCGATGACAATCACAATCGGGGTATATACCGCCGCGAAGCGGTCCACAAATTTTTCTTGCCGGGATCGATTTGCCTGGGTTTCGGTAACCAACGTGATGATGCGCTGGATGGTGTTATCCTTGGCCAACTTTGTGACCAGAACCCTGAGCGTGCCCTGGCCATTGACCGTGCTGGAGAAGACCTCATCGCCCTCAACCTTGGCCACCAGCGTGCTTTCGCCGGTGATCGGTGCCTGGTTGACTTCGCTTGTGCCGCTAAGTACCCGGCCATCCATCGGGAAGCGCTCCCCCGGGCGCACAACGATTGTATCCCCCAGTTTCAAATCAACCACTGGCACCGAAACTTCTCCGTTTGCCGTTACCAACAGGGCATTTTTGGGGGCCAGATCCGCGAATTCCGAGAGAATCGACCTGGCACGGTCATTAATGTAGCCTTCCAATGATTCAGATATAGCGAACAAAATGAGCATGATGAGAGCTTCGCCAGCCTCGCCAATCAGTACTGCCCCAATAGATGCCAGGCTCATTAATACGCCCATATTGATGGAGAAATGATTGGATAGCCCGCCCCAGGCTTGACGGAAAACCAGAATGCCAAGCATGGGCAAGCTGGCCAGCTGCAGGGGTAAGTAAGCCCAAATTGGCAGCGAGCGTTGCTGTAGCAATATACCCAATATGAGCAGCAGCAAACCCGCCCCCATCAGGGGCAGATCTTTTGAGTGGATGAAATAGTTCCAAAAGCCCAGAAAGTCGAGTACTTTTGTGGTCGGGTGTTTCCCAGCCAATTGGTCTGTTTCGGGTTGAACCCGGTAGCCCAGGCGGTTGATGGTGGCCTTAATCGCTTCCAGGTCCGCCTCGCCTTCCACAATCAATTTGCCCTTAACAAAGTCCAACTCAGCCTTTTCCACACCGGCTTGTTTACTCACCTCGGCTGAGATCACAGCCGCGCAATCCTGGCAGCTCATCCCCTGAATTTGGATGTTGGTTCTAGGCATTCTCATCCTCCGCGAGCTGGTGCCCACTATGGGCATAGGCTAATTTGAATAAATCAGTGATGTGTTCGTCGTCGATGCGGTAAAAAATCTGCTGGCCTTCACGCCGGGTAGAGACAAAACGCAAATTGCGCAGTACACGCAGTTGGTGCGAAACCGCGCTCTGACTCACCCCTACCAATTCTGAAAGGTCGCTGACATTGATCTCACCTTCCAGCAGGACGGCGATCAACTTGATGCGCGTGGCATCCCCCAGGCCTTGAAAAGCCCAGGCCATTTGTTCAGCGGTATCTTCATCAATGGGTAATTTACGCTTTTCCATGTCTTCCTCAATAGATCTGCTTATATGAGCATGTACTCATATTATACTGCGATTATTGTGGCAGACAAGGGAAAATGCAATTAATGGGGGAAATAACTGAGTTTTACCTCAGGCTTTGGCAAGAAATTGCAGAAGTTCCGCGGTCAGCCGGGCATCATCGATTGCATGATGGGTGTTCTTCTCGGCTAAATTGCAGATTTTGCCTGCAAACTCCAATTTATGAGAGTTGAAACCGTTGTAACGCGGGTTCCACTCACCATAATAAGCTGAAAATAACTTCATCATGCAAAAAGCCTGGTCCATGCTCAGCGTCCAGGGCAAGTTGTAAGCCTGATTAGTTTGCCGCAGAAGGCGCATGTCAAAATCCGCGTTGTAAATGCCGATCGCCCTGTTCTTGAGGATGGCCTCGACCTCCGGCCAAACCTCCGGCCAACGGGCTTCATCCGCCACATCTTCGTTCGTAATACCATGCACAGCGCTGCTCTCAGCCGGGATGGGCCGCCCAGGGTTCACCAGGCGGTCGTAAAGCGCATTGCCATCAGCATCAACGATGCTGATTTCGCAAATCAGATCCCCCGGGCCTGTGCCTGTGGTTTCTGTGTCAAGAAAGACGGGGTTGAGCGCCAGCAGTGCTTTGGCGCGTTGGATGACCTTGGGGTTGGCAACCGGATAATTTGGCATCGCATCATTATAATAGACTTAGCAAGCTCAGCCAAACACGAGTGAGGTAATTATGGGTCAAGAAATTATCAGAGCCTTTTACGATGGGGATGTGCAGTACGAATGGGAACGCTTGGAAAGGCGCCCCGTGGAGTGGCTGCTGACCATCCACGAACTTGAAAAAACCATCAAACCCGGGGATTCCGTACTGGATTTAGGCGGAGGCCCCGGCCGCTATGCCTTGCATTTTGCCCGTATGGGGTGCAAGGTTACGCTGGTGGACCTTTCCGAAGGCTGTGTCAATTGGGCAAAAGCCAAAGCTGAAGAGCAAGGCCTGAAACTGGAACTTATGCAGGGGGACGCGCTTGAAGTAGATAAGCTCTTGGC
>CAYVRH010000111.1:0-1566 GCA_964452955.1 uncultured Anaerolineaceae bacterium
ACCGGTGACCTTCTATCCAAAATTTGCTGAAATTTCCAACCCGGAAAACCAGGCTGAGTGGACGGCAGCCGCAGACGCGATGGTGGCTGGGGGCGTAAGATCCGTTTTCATCCAGCCGGAAGTCAGTTCGCAAGCATTGGTGGATTATTTGCGCTCCAAAAATATGCTACTGTTGGGCGTGGAAGGCCAGGCTGGGCTAGGGCAGGGCGAAGGCTGGGTGGGGACAATTTCCAGCTCAAGCGCGTTAAACCTTGCACAGGCAGTGGAAGAACTACTGACCAAGGGCAGTTTACCAGTCATCTCAGAGGTTGGCCTTGACCTTATCAACGTCAACCGCGAGTACTTGAGTGAAGGCAAACAAGCTTATTTTGAGGTTGTGCGCCGTGATTTAGCCTCTGGCTTGATCAAGCCGCTGCCGTTTGGGCAATAAACCTTGACCGAACCCCTTATCCGTAAAGCAGAACCAGCAGACCTTTCAGGCGTGCGTGATGTTTGCCTGAAAACGGCTGATGCCGGCAAGGACGGTACAGCGCTATTTGAATACCCTGAATTGTTGTGGGCGGTCTACGCGGACCCATACCTGGCTTATTGCCCGCATATCTGCTTCGTGGCGGTTGATGGTGAAGGCATTTGCGGATATACCCTGGCTGCCCTGGATTCTGAAGCCATGCAGGCCTGGGCTTTGCGCGAGTGGCTACCGCCAATCCAGGAAGCTTATCCGATAAGCCTGGCTCAGTCTTGCGGGGCTGCTGACAAGGAATTGCTGCATCTGATTCACGAACCAGAACCGCTCTTGCCATTTGTTCAGGAATACCCTTCGCATCTGCACATTGACCTGTTGGAACGGGTTCAAAAGCGTGGATTGGGAAGGCGATTAATCGAGGTATTACTCGCGGAACTCACGCAATTGGGTTCAAAAGGGGTTCACTTTGGCGTAGCGGGGGGTAATCTGAACGCCCAGGCTTTTTACCATCATATGGGGTTTAAAAACCTTTTGGTCTTGCCGGATAATACGCGCTTAATGGGTATGCGCCTGCCAAGAAGTCAAAATAATTAGGCAGGTTCCCAAAGCATGTTGGTGAAAACAATGGGGTGGCCGGGGATCTGGTTCTCAGCCATTTTCGAAAAGCCCAGATGCTGGTAATAGGCAACCGTGGAAGGCAGATGTGTTTCCAGATAAACAGGGTGTTTTGATTTACCAGCCAGCGCCTGTACATGACGAATTAATGTGGACCCCACGCCTTTGCCTTGTGTACCGGGTTCCACGCCCAAATACCAGACGTAATAATGCGGAATACTCGCCATCACCTGGTGATGCTTCTCCAAGGTATAGGCTTCGCAAAAGCGCATACGGTCAAAACTAGCGCGATTCATGATGAAAGGCGCTTTAAAAACCCCGCTCATCAACTGGTCCCAAAAATTGAGCTGACGTGAACCTGGCAGTTGTACAGCCATGATGCCCGAGGAATCTTCCGTCTTGAAGACTTTACCCACTCGGTCAGCCTGAACCACGCCGCAATGCAGCAACCAATACAATTGGGCTGGCCTCTTTTTAAGGTCAGGGAA
>CAYVRH010000111.1:1576-5066 GCA_964452955.1 uncultured Anaerolineaceae bacterium
GATAGTTAAAAAAAGCCCGGGTGAGGGTCTGGCTGGCTGGTGCAACTTCAGAAGGATTTAGTTCAAGTACGTTCATACCGCGGCTTATTTTACTTCAGATTGGGGCGATGGTTTTGAAAGTGTGGGGATATGTCAGCTAAGGTCTCAAAGATGAAACTTGATGATATATTATGGAAAGTTGTAGGGAACTCACCGATATTATCCCTACATGCTGCTAGTCGAGAAACAAAAAATTCTAGAATAAACGCATGATTCCAGGAGGCAGCTTGAAGCATCTACTCACCGGAAACGAAGCCGTTGCCCGCGGGGCATATGAGGCAGGCGTGCATTTTGCATCAGCCTATCCAGGCACACCCAGCACGGAAATCCTTGAGAACATCTCAACCTATAAGGAAGTTCACTCTGAATGGGCGCCCAATGAAAAAGTGGCTCTTGAAGCCGTGGTTGGCGCGCAATTAGCCGGTGCCAGGTCATTGGCGGCCATGAAACATGTAGGTTTGAATGTAGCTGCGGATCCATTGTTCTCTTTTGCCTATACCGGCGTGAATGCCGGTACAGTCATCATCACTGCCGATGAACCCGGGCAGTTTTCGTCACAGGACGAACAGGATAACCGAAACTACGCCAAAGCAGCCATGCTGCCCATGTTTGAGCCGGCTGACAGCGCGGAAGCCAAGGAAATGCTGGCTGACGCGTTCCTGTTAAGCGAACACTACGATGTACCGGTACTCTTTCGCATGACGACGCGCGTCTGCCATTCCAAGAGCCTGGTGGAATTTGGAAGCCGCCAGGAGATCCCATTGAAGGATTACACCAAAGACGTCAAACGCACCATTACCGTACCAGCGAATTCGCGCCCAATGAAGGTCAAACTTCAAAAGAATATGGCTCGCCTTTTGGATTACTCCAACCAGAACCGCTGGAATTGGATCGAGTATGGCGACAAGAAATTGGGCATCCTATGTTCGGGCGATTGCTATATGTATGCCAGGGAAGTTTTTGGGGATGAAGCTTCTTACCTGAAGGTGGGTTTTTCAAACCCCCTGCCAGACAGCCTTATCCGCGAATTTGCCTCCCAGGTGGAAGAACTGTACATTATTGAAGAAAATGACCCCTACATGGAAGAACATGTACGCGCGCTCGGCATTGCCTGTAAAGGCAAGGATTTGTTCCCGCGCAACGGGGAGATGATTCCGGAGGTCATTCGCCAGGCAGTCTATGGCACTGTTCGGACGGAAGATGAAGCGATTCAGGCGGCTACCATTGCGCGGCCACCCACGTTCTGCGCCGGATGCCCACATCGCGGCTTCTTCTATGAACTTGGCAAGCGCAAAAATGTGATGGTTACGGGCGATATTGGCTGTTACACCCTCGGTTTTGGCGCACCTTACCATGCCATGGACACAAATTTATGCATGGGCGCCAGTATCAGTATGGGGCATGGCGCGCAACAGATTTTCAATAAAAAGGAAGGCAACAAAACACGCGTGGTGGGGGTGATTGGGGATTCCACCTTCTTCCACACTGGTGTGAACTCGCTGCTGGATGTGGTTTACAACCGCAGCAATATGGTCACCTGCATTCTGGATAACCGCATCACGGCTATGACCGGCCAGCAAGAAAACCCGGGGACCGGGGTGACGGCCATGGGCGAGTTGACCGAGGTTGTGGACCTGGAAGGTTTGGTGAAGGCTTGCGGGATCAAGGAGGTCAGGGTAGTAAACCCCAACCAATTGACAGAGGTCAAAGAGGCCTTCGATTGGGCTTTTGGGTTGGAAGGGCCATCCGTTATCATCACCCGCTGGCCATGCGCGCTTAAAAAGCAATCGCTGCTGGATAAGCAGGAATTCCCCGCCTCCTTTACTGAAAAATACCGTGTAGATGAAAGTATTTGTATTGGCTGTAAAAAATGCACCAAGACCGGCTGCCCGGCAATCGTCTTCCAGGTGGAGAAGAAGAAATCCTCTATCGACTATGAAAAATGTGTCGGCTGCAGCGTATGCTCTCAGGTTTGCCCGGTGCATGCAATCGTGAAAGTGGAGGCTTAGCATGACAACCAAGAATATCCTTCTCACCGGTGTGGGCGGCCAGGGCACCATCCTGGCAAGCAAACTGCTTACCTTAGGTTTGATGAGCCATGGCCTGGATGTGAAGATGAGCGAGGTGCACGGCATGTCGCAACGCGAAGGGCCTGTGCTTACGCACGTACGCTTTGGGGAAAAAGTTTATTCCCCGGTGGTGGAAAAAGGCAAGGGCGACATCCTGATTGGTTTTGAGGAGCTGGAGGTCTTGCGTAACCTGGATTATCTAAGGGATGATGGTGAAGGCATCGTGGTGTTGAACACCGCCCGAATCAACCCGATTGGCGTACTCACTGGGGCAGATAAATACCCCCAAAATGTTGAAGAACTCATCCGCAAGAAAACCAAACACCTTGTGGTCGTGGATGCCACCGCTGAGGCTTACAAGTTGGGAAACCCGAGGGTGATGAACATCATCCTACTGGGGGCGATCATCAAGTATATGCAGCTTGAGGATATCGATTGGGAAAAGATTATTGCTGAAAACGTCAAAAAGCAATTTGCCGAAATCAACAAGAAAGCTCTCAAATTGGGGATGAGCCTCTAAGATAAATATTCCTGCAATAAAAATGAAAGACGGCTGGAGAGAAATCCAGCCGTCTTTGCTTTTGTCGACGTGAATTAACTGGGCGTGCTGCCGTTTTCCGCAGTAGCGCCGTTGGGCAATGCGCCATTCCCGGGCGCTTTTACTTCGGGCTCTTTCTTGACCTTCTTCCAGGCGTGCATGGCCAGCGAGAGCGCGATTACACCGTAAGAGACAAAGACGCGGAAATATTCGCCAATCTGGGGATTATTGAATAGCATCTTGCCGGCTTGCGGGGCAACGATGAAGAGCAAATGGAAGAGGATGACACCGATGATGGCCTGCTTATTGTTAGCCTTCTGAACTGAAGCGCCACCAACCAAGAGGGCGGCAATAGCAAACTGACCGATCTGCAGGTGAGCGCCGTAGGTACCAAAGGCACCGATGTTCTGCAGGTAAATCAACTGCCCCCAGCCTGCCAGGACGGTTGAAATGACCATGGCCAGGATGCGGGTTTTATCCACATCAATACCAGACGCGGTGGCAACAGATTGACTGAGGCCGACTGTGCGCATGTTCTGCCCGATGCGGGTATCCAAAATTTTGCGGTTGAAAATGCAGAGTGCCACAATCAGCAGATAGGGCAGGATGGGGATCTTGACCATCATGAGTACTTGTTCAATCTCAGGGATGTAAGTGAGGGCGTAGAAGGCGCCGGCAAGAACCAGACCCACAATGGGTTTGATTACACTTTCACTTTTACTACCCTTGCTGAAGAGAGCCTTTCCAAGTAAGAAGAGTTGCCAAATGACAACTGCCACCACACCGATGGTCAAACCGTCGAGTAAACGCAGACGATTGGCGGCCATGAAGGTTTCGATCGCGG
>CAYVRH010000112.1:0-4992 GCA_964452955.1 uncultured Anaerolineaceae bacterium
ACTGGGCACCGTCGGTGGATTACTGCCCGGTGAAGCTGGCGCAAAATTCAAAGAGCAATCCACCGCGGTGCAAGCCAAGGCTCAGTCTGCTGGCGCTGCTATGCAGGTGCCCGAGCAAAAGGCTAAAGCGCTGAAAAACCTGCAAGGCCAGGCTGGCCAGCTTGCTGGCAAACCCGTTGCCCCCAAACCGGAAGAAGCAGCCCAGGCTTCGGCGGAAGCCGCCCAAGTTTATCAACCCGAAGCTCAAGTGGTCGGAAAAGGCAAATCAAAGCGCAATCCCCCGCCAGTAAAACTTGGACCAGTCGAGATTTTTGCCGTCACGCCGCCTATTACGCCGCGTTCGGAGCTGCAGGTGACCCTCACCGGCAAGCCACTGCGCCGCTACGGCAAACAGCACTACGACTGCGCTGTTAATGTCATCCCCTGGATGGGAGAACCGCTGCCGGGTTTGACGCTGCCAAAACGTGAAACTGCGACCACCGCCATCAAGATCAAAGGGCTTTCCGCTTTCTTCGCCATCTTCTCAGTCCTCCTGGGCGCGGTTGTGATTGGCGCGAATGCCTGGTGGGCTTATGCAGGCCTCAAATGGTTAAGTCAATTTTTGAGATAAGTCAAAATTGAAGGATTCTATGGAAACATCAACCTCGACCCACGCAACAACGTACCGTCTGAACCTGCAGAAAGGCATTACCAACATTGGTTCTCATCCGGCAAACGACATCGTGATTGATGATCCGCGGGTGCAGCCTTTCCATTTAATCCTTGACCATCGCAAGAAGCCCTACCAGATCATTTCTCTCAGCCCTGAGTCAAACATCCGCCTTAATGGCGTCACCATTGCCGGGAACGATCCAATCGAAGTAAAAGACCTCAACCAGGTGCAGTTCAATGGCTTCTCGCTGCATGCCAATCTCAACCAGGTTGGCGGAGAAATTAGTGAAATTGAGATTGAACCTCCGCGCTTCCAAAGCGAAGTTCCCCCGGCCTTTGAAGCGTTGCCCATTTTGCCAGAAGCGCAGGCGCCCGAGCAAGCCATACCCGCCCCCGTTTCTGGTTTGGAAAAAGCCAGCGAACCGAGGCAGTTCCCACCCGCCCTGCGCGACGACATCATCCTGGTTACCCTTGTTGAGGTCAACCAGCAGGTGGATGTGGAAGTGCCCGCGGTATACCGCCTTTCAGTCATCAATGCCGGCCCGATCGTGGCTTCCTTTGATGTGCGTGCGGAGGGTGTACCCCCGGAATGGGTGAGCATTTCTCCCCGCAAGCTCAATCTTTATGAAAGCGGCCGGGGCGAGTGCGAAATTCAGATCTCTGCCCCTAGGGACCCTGCCAGCACCGCGGCTAGCTACCCGCTCCAGTTTAGCGTTTCTTCCCCCAACTACCCCGACCATCTTGGCCAGGCTAACAGCAGCTTTGTTCTCAACCCGTTTTTCGAGTACACCCTGGGAAACCTGGACCCAAAACAGCGTTCCGCTTCTTACAACAAGCGCACAGGCGCGGTGGCATTCCCCATTAGCAACCTTGGCAACAGCCCCGAGGTCTACATGGTCTCCGCCGCTGATGACGAAAACGGCCTGCAGTTTGAGTTCCCCCAGCCCGACCAGACCCGCCTGGCACGCCAGTCTGAGGTCAAAGTTGGCGCGGGTGAAACCAAAATCGTGCCCATGGTCATCAACCCGCTCCGCCGCCATATTTTCCGCCTGCGTGGCAGGCAGTACCACTACAACGTGCATGCCCGGCAGGTCGAGCAGGAAAGCGGTGGCCAGCTTGTCTCCGGCGGGTTTACCAGCCAACCGCTGCTGGGCTTCTTCTCACTGCTGCTTATCCTGGCGGTGGCCGCGGTTTCGATTTACTTCCTCATGCGCCCACGCATTATTGAGTTTTATGCCGTCAAAGATATCGTTGAAAAAGGCCAGGCTGTCACCCTGCGCTGGAAGGTTTCATTCTTCACCCGCGATCTTTTAATCGAAGGCATCGCCGACCCCATCCAGGGCACGCAAAGCCAGGTGAGCACCATGCCCACCAGCGTAGCCTCAACCTACACTTTGGTCGCCTCCAACTGGCTTTCGCGCATGTTGCGTATGCCCGATTTGCGCAGCGCGCCAGTCACCGTGCTCACCATTCCCGCGCCACCGGCCATCACTACTTTCTCAGTGGATAAAAATGAGGCCTTCGTGGGCGATACGGTCAAAGCCAAGTGGTCCATCGGAAATGCCGATCTGGCTTACCTGACGGTGGATGGCATTACCACCATCCTTGACCCTGAAAGTTTCAATGGCGAACTGCCAATCACGCTCGCTCGAGATACTCTGGTTGTGCTTGAGGCAAAAAACAACGCCGGTAGCCTGGTACGCAGCGAATTTTTACAGGCCAGGCTGCCCACGATCGAGATTGAGGAATTCTCGCTTTCCAAAACCACCATCACCCTTGGCGACCCGGTCACCATCATCTGGAAGGTTAGCGGTATTGGTGTGGAAAGCGTGATGATCGCCCCCTTCGAGGAACCTCTGCCCCTGGAAGGCGAACTGACCTTCTACCCCAAAGAGTCCATGGAATTTGTCATGTCGGTGGCCAACCGCGATCTGAGTGAGATCCGCCTGTTGCCAGTAGGCGTGCTGCCGCCTGGTGCCCCGCCTGAACCACCGGCCATCAGCTTCTTTAAGGCCGCCCCCGAAGAAAGGGTTGGCGAAGGCACCGTTGAATTCTCCTGGTCAGTCTCGGGCACGACGGATAAGATTGAAATAACCAATTCCGCTGGCCTGGTGGCTGGTGCTCTGCCTGCCCAGGGCTTTAAGTCCACTCAGGTTAAGCAAACTACCAACTTTATCCTGACCGCCTACAACAAAACGGTTTCCTCTTCAGCCATCGTCGAAGTCAAGATCAAACCTGACCTCATGCCCACTCAGGTGTTGATCCACTCCACCATTCCGACTTCTTCCATTATGCGCGGCGATACCATGCAGGTCTACTTCACAGTGAAACCCATGGTCGATGGCCAGCCGGTGGACGATGTGATTGCCGCCAAACTGCCCGAAGTGAGCGGCAAGGTGGTGGTAACAGATGGCTTTGACACCTGCGAGGCCGAGCTTCCAAAAACCAGCTGCGTCATCCAATTGAACACCAGCAGCGCCGACAAAAAGCTCACTGCCACCTATTATGGCGATGCCACCTACGCCCGCCGTACCTCACCGCCTTATCCTGAGACCGGCGTGATTATGGTCATGGGAACGCCCACCACCTTTGTAAGCCCTCCTACTTTTTCAAAAAATGATGTCTTCCCAGGCGAGTTGACAAAGTTAACCTTCTTCCTGGGGCCTCTCGATCCATCCAAATTGGACCCGGTCAGCGGTGAAGTACAGGTATTCGAGATTATCAGCAGTGAGGAAGCGGCCACGCCGCTTTGCCGGGTGAACCTTGGAGGTGTTGTGGGCTTTCCCAACCAGGGTACTGCCTCCTGCTCGTTTAGCTTTGCGACCAGCGGGCCCAAAATCTTGCGCGTCAAGTACATGGGCAACGCAGTCTATGACGGGGTAGTCACTACCATGCCCGAGTTTGGTCCGCTAATTGTCAATTTGGGGCCCACACTACCACAAATCACCACAAATCTGACCGCCCCCACCGTAACTGGCCAATCCCAAACTGTGAGTGTTCTTGTTCAGGCTACTGGAACTGCTGTTGGCACACCAACTGGCCAGGTACAAATTTATGACACTGCAAATCCAGCAGCCAGTTGTCTAGCCACGCTCACGGATGGCATCGGCTCTTGTGATGTCATTTTCACATTATCAGGCAGCCGCCAAGTGATGGCCCACTACGTGGGTGATAGCAATTTTTCGCCAAGCGATTCTGGGACGGTTCTGCACCCAGTGAACCAGGCTGCCACCAAGACAGTCTTCACCAACTTCCCGCCACCCACCCAGGTGGGCCAGACTGTGACTTTTGAATTCAAAAGCGAAATCCTTGCACCGGGGTCTGGAACCCTGACAGGTGAAGCCGTGGTGATGGATGGCATTAATGAAGTCTGCCGTATCGCTCATGTGGCTGATGGTGTGGGCACCTGCTCTGGGATAGTTCCAAATTCGACAGCGAAAGCTTACCGGGTTGTCTATGACCCAGTTGACGCGGCAGAACCGGACCCGAATTTTGCGACCAGCGAATCACCGGTTACTTCCTACCTACCATTGCTGAGCGGAACCAAATTCACTGTGTTTAGCCAGAGTGCTTCTGAAGGTATCAACCCTTCTACCGTTACTTATACTGTAGGTGTAATTGCTGACCCAGTTAGCGCCATAGCACCTTCAGGTACTGTACGGGTAGTCGTTGAGAGCACGCCGAAATTCTGCGACATTGTGGTACCGTCAGCTGACCAAACCTGCGACATCATTTTTGATATGGATGGCATTTGGACTGTGCGCGCGTACTTTCTTGCCAACGCCAACTACACAGCCAGCCAATCGAATCCATTGCAGTACACTGTTAAAAAAGACTCTACCGTGACAGTTGTTTCGGTAAATCCAGCCTCGGTGCTAATTGACCAACCTGTCATATTTACAGTGACGGTTACGCCTTTGAACGCTAGTAGTGTGGTACCTACAGGCACTGTTATCGTCACCATCAATCCTGGCAATCAGATTTGCACGATTACGCTCAACAAGGATGCAGACGGAAATCCCGCGCCTGATTACCAAGGTAGTTGTCGAAAGACCTTTAACAAAGCTGCCTCGCTTTCGGTCACAGCCCAATATCTGGGTGACGCGCTCTTCGTTACCAGTCAAACTGCAGGTTCTGTACCTCTTACCGTCAATAGAGCCCCGACAGTGACTGAGATACTGAATATCTCTCCGGTCAGCCCACTGCTTGGCCAGGCCTTTACCGTCAATTTCCGAGTCACTAAAGCCGGTACCAATACCTACAGTTCAGATCCGACTGGGAGTGTTATGGTATCTGCCAGCGCAAGTGAATTCTGTACAGGTGCAGTCCTCAGTGATGGCA
>CAYVRH010000113.1:0-4990 GCA_964452955.1 uncultured Anaerolineaceae bacterium
TCTGAGCCTACCGAAAAGGCACTGCACTCCATTGAAGACTACGATGCCTATCTGGCGGGTGAAGGGATTGTTTTAGATCCTGCGACGCGTAAAGTATTAATCTGGAATCAAGCCCAGGCCATTGCTGCCCAATTAGGCGGTCAATTACCAGAAGATGATGCCTTGCTGGACGAGGTCAATAACCTGGTGGAACGGCCTACAGCTATCCTGGGGACCTTTGACGAACGCTATCTGCATTCGTTACCGGCCGAAGTGCTTATTGGCGTGATGAAGAAGCACCAGCGCTACTTCCCAGTGCTTGACGCGCAAGGCAAGCTTATGAACCATTTTGTGGTTGTGCGCAATGGTGACGGGGCGTATGCTGAGATTGTGGCGGATGGGAACCTGCAGGTTGTGCATGCGCGTTTCGCAGATGCTGAGTTCTTCGTCCGGCAGGACGCTGAAAAGAAAATCAGTGACTTTGTGCCCGCCCTGGGCCAACTTACCTTCCAGAAGCAGCTTGGGACCATGCTGGATAAGACCAAACGGATTGTGAGCCTGGTGGAAAAACTGGCGAAAGACCTGGCATTGACTGCCCAAGAGCAAACGATCAGTTTGCGGGTTGCCGAGTTGGCCAAGGCAGACCTGGCCAGCGCTATGGTTGTGGAAATGACCGAGCTGCAGGGCGTGATGGGAAAATATTACGCCTCGAACTCAGGGGAAAGCCCGGAAGTCTCCAAGGGAATCTTTGAGCATTATTTACCGCGTTTTAGCGGAGATGCCTTGCCAGGCTCCAAAGCCGGATTAGTAGTAGGCATCGCTGACCGCCTGGATTCAATCGCCGGCCTTTTTGCTGCCGGTCTCGCGCCAAGCGGCAATAAAGACCCCTTTGCTTTGCGGCGCACCGCCATGGGGCTGTGCCAGTTATTGATCGGCAAAGGGCTGGATTTTGATCTTTGTCCGGCACTGAGCGTGGCAGGTAAGAACTTGCCCATCGATTTAAAACCTGAGGTCCTTAGTTCTGCCGCGGAGTTTATTACCGGACGTTTACGTGGTCTGCTGCTTGAAAAGGGCTTGCGCTACGATGTGGTGGATGCTGTGCTGAAGGCCAACCCTCTTAACCCTGCCCGCGCGAACGTGGATGCGGCAACACTAAGTGAGTGGCTGGCCAAACCAGAGTGGACAGAGTTACTGCCGGCTTACAGCCGTAGCGTGCGCATCACGCGCGACCTGATTGGTGAATTCCCGGTGCATCCAGAAAAGATGCTTGAACCGGAGGAAAAAGCCCTGCTTGCCGCATTGCTGAAAGCAGAAACACGTCTTGAGCAAGAAGGTAACTTCGAAGCAGCCCTTTCAGAGGTCGACGCCCTGGTTGAACCCATTAACACCTTCTTTGGAAAAGTGTTGGTGATGGCTGAGGATGAAACACTGCGCAAAACCCGGCTGGGAATGCTCATGCGCATAGCAGACCTGCTAAAACCATACGCTGATTTTTCGGCTTTGGAAGGTTTTTAGGCTTTACTTTACAGAAAAATTCCCTCTGGCAAATATGGCAGAGGGAATTTTATTTTACGGTCGAAAAAAATCTCGCATTATGTTTAGGTGATGATCTGTTTTACCTTTTCAAGGCCTTCAGCCAGCGATTTGCCAAGGTAAATGCCACCAAGTTCCGCGCGAACCGTTTCATCCTTTTCCAGATACTTACCCGCGTAGGCCAATTTCGGCTTCCCTCTAAGCGCGTTCAATTGGCTGGCGAAACCTTTCAGAAGAAAGGCCGTGCTCTCATTGTTGACGGAGAGACAGACCAGTTTTGGGCGCACGGTCATGGAATAATCCAGGAGGTCTTCAGTTGGCAGGTCGGGGCCCAGGTATTCCACGAAGAATCCCTGTTGGCGCAGCAGCACCGCGAACATCAAAGAAGCCATCTCATGCATTTCTTCCGGCCCGCAGCCAACCAGGATGAGGGCACCTTCTTTTACCATGGGCAGGTTCTGGAGCATTGAAAGCAACTTGCCTTTCATGTAGCCGGTGGCGATGTGCTCGGTGGCAATGTTGATTTCACCCCGGTACCAGGCTTCACCCAGCAATTCGAGTGCAGGGGCAATGACCTCTTCAAAAATTGTCAACAAGTCAAAATACTTTTGAGTCTCATCCAGGATGGCGGTAGCCCTGGCTTCGTTGTGGGCAATCATCGAACCAAAAAGGATTTCGGCATAATCGCGGGGAGGACGCGAAGCTTTGAGGCGCGGTGCCTGGGGAACGATATTCTGGATGGTTTCTGGCCATTGGTTTTGCGCGCGTAAATGGTTGAATTGCTGCACCACCTGGCTGATACTCACCCCTGAGTCTAGCTTGCGCTGCACCCAGAGCAACAACTGCACATCCCGTTCAGAGAATAAACGATAACCGTTGGGCATGCGTACTGGTTCAAGCAAGCCATAACGGCGTTCCCAGGCACGCAGGGTGACAGGCTTAATGCCGGTGCGTGATTGGACAGCTTTGATTGTCAGAGTGCCTTCAGAGGAGTAAGTGTCGATGGATGTCATTCAACTATTCCTTTAAATAGATCCGACTTGATGGGCTGATTGGGCAGTGCCTGTGGCAAAACCTGGGTAAATGTATCCCGCGGTTGATCGATTAGTTTCTGGATGAGGGCTTCAAACCCTGTTGCAAGGGCACCGCCGCCCTGGCTGGCATGGCAGGCGGAAGCTTGTTGTTTGACTGCGCGGACAGAACCGTATTTGATGACTGCGTGAACAGGAAAATCCTGTTCGTAAAGGGCTACCAGGTCAACGTCACCATTTTCACCGAAGTGACGGGGATCTTTCCCAACCAGGCGGTAGTAAAAAATGGCAGATTTGATCATGCCTTTGGGTATCAGGTGAGAATAAAGGACGGGACCATTGCCAGAGCTTGTGGAGGAAAGTTCAGCCTGATAATCCTTGAATGCTGCCAGGCTGGTCTCGTAGACCCAGCGGTGGTCCGGGTGACCGTAATCACCCTTGGCGTTGTGGGTGAGCACAACTTGAGGTTGGAATTCCCGCATGATGTGTAGCAAGCGTTGGCTCACTTCTGCTTTCGGCTGGTTCATAAAAGCCAGGGGGTCGTGGTTGGCATCCCAACCTTGCATGCCAGAGTCCAGATAGCCCAGGCGGATCAAGCGTGTAAGCCCCAGCGCCTTAACGGCACAATCCAGTTCTTTGGTGCGGATTTCTTTGACGCTTTGACCGCTCTGTTTATATGCTTCGGGTACGGGGCCGTTTTCGCCGCCGGTAGCTGTGACCAGAGTGATCTCTGCGCCTTGCTGAGCGTACCAAGCAAGCGTTCCGCCCATGCCAAAGGATTCGTCATCAGGGTGGGCTTGGATGGCAAGAATTCTTTTCTGATTCAGGTTCTTGTCCTTTTCCAGTGCATGACTGGATTTCTACTCTCGCTGCCAAAAGGATGATCTTTTAGCCTGATCTAACTGTAAAGCCTTTTGTAGAAGGTGCTCTATAAATTCTACCGGATATCAGTCTCTTTTTGAAGAGAAAAGGGCCTCCCATTCCGCGATTTCATCCGAAGTCATGGCTGAAGATGGGGTTTGGGCTTCACTAGTGCTTGAATTGTTGATCAACACAGCGGCGAAGGACTCACTTTTCAATACTTTGGCATGGGCAGCTCTGGCGGCTGCCTGTACCATGCGGTCTGAACTGACAACAGTCACATTCCTGGCAGCATTCTTGAGCCTGGCCAGTGCATCCATAATGGCACTATCCGCGGTTTTGCCTTCAGGCACAAAAACCGCGCTTAGCCCGCTGACATGCCGGGTGCCCGCTTTCCCTTGGGGAGCGCGATCAAAGAATACTGTAACCTTGTGCCGTGATAGACGTGACCAATCGGAGAGCCTTGCCATCAACATCTCTTCATCGTCCGGGTCGGCTAAGCTCAACCCGGGCACCTTCGGAATCAGATTATGGCCATCGATCAAATATTGCATAGCTCTATTGTAAAGTGGGTAAGGCCGATATGCATAGACCAAGCCATCAAATTACAGGCAAAGCGATTTTGGTTCATTCCTGGCAAGCAAAAACAGGTTTTCACCCTTGCGAAAAGGGGGTTTCTATGGTCTATTAATCCAAAACCCGAGAGAACTGAGGTGACGATGAACAACGTTTTTCCTTCCTTGCATCCATTAATAGCCACCAAGCTGACGATCCTACGCAACGTGGAAACAGAGCCTAAAAAGTTTCGGGAAGTGGTGAGGGAAATCGCTGCCATGTTGGCTTATGAAGCCACCCAGGATCTGGCTACCCGCCCAACTACCGTACAGACCCCTTTGGCAGAAACGAATGGCAGTGAACTGATGGAACGCATCGGCCTGGTGCCGATTTTGCGTTCTGGGTTGGGGATGGTGGAAGGAGTGTGGGAATTGATGCCCAGTGCTGAGGTCTGGCACATCGGCCTTTATCGCGATGAACGCACGCTCAAACCAGTCTCTTACTACAACCGCTTGCCCGTTGAACCGACTGTTTCGGTCTGTTTGATCCTGGATCCCATGTTGGCAACCGGTGGTTCGGCTGTGGCCACAGTGGACATCCTTAAGCGTTGGGGTGTCAAAAAGATCAAATTCCTCGGTTTGATTGCCGCGCCGGAGGGCATCCAGGCCTTGCATGAAGCCCATCCGGATGTGCCTATTCACATCGCGCATATTGATGAGTGCCTTAATGAGCACGGCTACATCCTGCCTGGTCTGGGTGATGCCGGCGATCGACAGTTTGGCACCTAAACCCCAGACTGATCTTTAGCCAGAAATTCTAGTATCCGCATAACCTGCAATTGACTGCATAGGTAAAGAGTTTTTCATGCCAAAACCCTACCGACTCATCCTCTGGGACCTCGACAACACCTTGTTTGACTTTGACGAGGCCGAAGAGATCGCCCTGCAATATGCCATGCAAAAACATGGCTTAGCTTATGATCCTGCAGTCACGCTTGATGCCTTCAAAATCGTGAACAACCGGCGTTGGGA
>CAYVRH010000114.1:0-4962 GCA_964452955.1 uncultured Anaerolineaceae bacterium
CCGGCCGGGCGCGTGTGCAGTCCATGGGGAAGAGCACAACTTCAAGGCCCTTGCTTTTGGCAAAAGTAGCCCAGTAGGAAGCTTTTTCGACCACATCGTCCTCGGTCCAGTTGGGGAACTGGTACTTCAGGCGGGGAATACCCACGGGGAGTTCCAAGATGATGCCGTCAACACCACATTCGAGCGCGTTTTCAACGTCACTGGCCATACCGCGGCAGAGCACGAAGGTTTTGGCCTTAAGCCCGAGGGCGACTACTTCCTTGGTGGCACGCTTATCCTCGTCGGAAACCGCGGGCAGGGAGATTTCGATGCGGTCGACACCCAATTGATCGAGCAATTTGGCAATGCGCACTTTGTCTTCCGCGCGGAAGGCCACACCTGGGCTCTGCTCGCCATCGCGCAGGGTCACATCGTGAAACTGTACACGGTTTGGCAGGTTGAATTGCGAGCGCACTTCATCCATATAGTTGTAAGGGCTTACCCAATAATTCTCATTGTGAAACAAATTTTCTTCCATGATTTTCCTTTTCCTCTAATCTTCTAAAATGGCGACGGCGCGGGTCCAACCGGCAGAACCGCGTTCGATTTTGATGGGGAAGACAGCAACCTTGAAGCCCGTGGAGGGCAACTTATCCAGGTTCGCCATCTTTTCGACCTGCAGATATTCAACCCTGCGACCATAAAAGTGGGATGGCCAGAGGTCTTTTTGATTGCCGGTCTTGTGGTAAGACTCAACCATTTTGGCAACCGGGCGGTCAAGGCCCCAGCCATCAATGCCAATGCATTTGACGCCCTGGTTCAGGATGTATTCGGTAGCGTCCATACCCAAGCCGCTTTGGGCGGGCAGGTAGGCATTGGTACCCCAGAATTTATCAGCACCGGTTTGCACCAATACGATATCGCCCTCTTTGAGGGTATGGTTGATCTTCTGCAAGGCTGACTTGACATCCTCAGCGGTAATTTCAGACCCTTGTTCGAGGTAGCGGAAATCGAGCACAACGCCATTGCCATAGCACCACTCCAGGGGAACCTGGTCAATGGTCTTGGCGGGTTTACCATCCACGGTAGGTCCGTAGTGGTAGGGGGCATCCACATGGGTGCCGGAGTGCGTGCTGGCGGTCACCTGATCAGAAGCTAAAGCCATGCCGTTCTCGAAGTCAGAGGGGTCGATTTTGGCAAGAGCAGCCAGCCGACGGGCACCTTCTTCATGGGTGGTGTGGGTGATTGATGGTGGATAGGGTTCACTTGCAAAGTTTTGGTGCGCCAGGCTCAGATCGATAATTTTAGTCACAATACTTCTCCTTCAATTGATATTTTCAAATTTACTCACGCGTGAATAAATGTTCTTAATGATTCAAGTTTCTCTTCCAAACCAGTCTCTCCAACCAGCGTGCGCCGAATGCCGAAAAAGCGGATATCCTGGATGCTTTCAGCTGCAAGCAACTGCTGCATTTCTTCGATAAACAGGCCCGACTCAGGCTGTTCGGAAGTGTCGCGGCTGGTGCCAAGCATGGTGCCTTTACCCTTGGCCACGCCAACTCCGCAAGAAGGGCTGGGGTTCATGCCGAGCACGCCCACAATCTCAAAGCCCATAGCGCGGTAATCCTTGATTTGATCCACCACCACCTGGGCACGCTTGCGGAAGCAAGCCCGCAGGTCGTCGCCTTTGAGCTCACCATATTGCCATTTTTCCAAGCCCAGGCATTCGTATTCCGGGCAAGGCATCTGAATGATGCCCAGACCGCTATCCAGCAGGGTCTTGACCAGCGGCACATTGGCGCCTTCGAACGCGCAGCCTTCGGGGAAGCGGGTATTGATATTTAACCAGCAATGGCTGATAAAAATCACCCGACGAGCACGCTTATCACTCAAAAAGACGTAACCCAAGCGATAAGCATCCGCGTAGCTGCCTTCGAACGTTATTGCCCCGGTACCCCAGATGGCGATAAAGAAAGGTAGATGGCCTTCTGCTACCTGCCGCAAAGTGGTTTCTGAGCATTTGAGCACCAGGCCAGCCTGAATAGGCGCGGAGGGCTTTAAGCGCGAACCATCAGAGACCCAATAAGAAGCGTTGCCATCAATTTGCCAGGCAATGGACTTCTGCCAATCCTTCAAGCGGATGGGGGTCAGGCTATTGGCGTTGGCTTTTTCAAGCAACGCGGCCAACAGGTGGTCCACACTTCCCTGGGGGTTCATTAAGCGGCTGCCTGTTCCTTATTGGTTTGCGAGAGTGAGAGAACAGCTTTAATGATGCGGGAATATCCGGTACAGCGGCAAAGATTACCAGCCAGCGCTACCCGCACGTCTTCTTCGCTCGGATTGGGGTTGGTGTTGATCAGATATTGAGCCGCCATAATCATGCCGGGTGTGCAGAAACCACATTGCACCGCGCCGGCATCCACAAAGGCCTGCTGCATAGGCGAAAGACTGTCGGGGCCGCCAAGGCCTTCGATGGTGACAATTTCCTTACCATTGGCTTCCACCGCCAGGATAAGGCAGGCGTTGACCGCTTTCCCGTTCAACAGAATTGTACAGGCCCCGCACTCACCTACACCGCAACATTCTTTGGGGCCAGTGATATCCAGTTGGTCGCGCAGAACATCCAGCAGAGTGTGGTTTGCTTGTACATCAATGCTGAATTGACGTTTATTGACAATAAAAGAAATCGGGTACAAGTTTTGTTTTTCCACGATAATCCTAAGCCCCCGACCCTAGCCGTTTTAGGGCAGTCGCGAGCACCCGGTATCCGAGCACGGCAAGCATGGCCTGACGGTACTCTTTACTGGCGCGCACATCCGTGATGGGGGTGGCTTTTTGCATAAGGGTTTCAACGCAGGTTTTTTTGGCCGCTTCACTGACATCGGGGGAAGTGAGCAGGCCGTCTTTTTCTTCCACGACGACAGGCACTGGACCAACCGCGCCCAGCACAAAGCGGGTGAGACCGCTGTTATTCACCTGGCAGCAAAGGTTGATGGTGGCCAGGTCCACACCCTTGCGACGGGTAAGGCGAGCAAAAGCGGCCGCCTGATCGGCTGGGGGGATGGGCAGAATGATTTGTTTGACAATTTCATCCGCTGCCAGGGCAGTTCGGCCGGGGCCGGTGATGAATTCGTGCAGGGTAAGTTCTCTCTCGCCGCGTGGGGAAAGGCAAACCACGGCAGCATCGTAAATCAGGAGTGCTGGTGCACTATCGGCAGCCGGAGAAGCATTGCAGAGGTTGCCGGCAATAGTGGCCCGGTTACGGATTTGCACGGAACCGACATTGTGCACCGCTTCAGCCAGGGCAGGGTAATTTGCCTGGATGATGGGGTCGTATTCCAGGTCGGCCATCAAGGTGAGCGCGCCAATGACGTAAGTGTCACCAACTTGCTTGATGGACCCCTGGATTTCAGGGATTGATTTGATGTCGATGACAGCTTTGGGGGTCATTTTGCCTGATTTCAGGCGTACCAATAGATCTGTGCCGCCAGCAAGCAATTTACAAGCCGCAGGATATTGCTGCATCAGGTCAAACAGGGCAGGCAGGTCCGTGGGGTGGTAGTAACTGAAAACCTGCATGCTCATTGTTGATTCCCACCAGTATTCTGCGCATCCAGTTTTTCAAGCGACTCGAGCAGTTTTACACGGGAATAATTTTTGTGTTTCTTCAATACATCCAGTGCTGCTTCAGTATCCTGTTTTTCGATCTTTTCGACCAGGCTAATATGCTCCCCAAAGGAGTGTTCGGCCATATTGGGAACCAGGGCAAAGACACTGCGGCAGCGGTTAAGTTCGGCTTTGTTCCACAGATCGTCGATCAGCGTGCAGAGCATGGGAAATTTACTGTATGAGTAAATGTACATATGAAAGGCGCGGTTGATCTTGCTGTAAGCATGATGGTCTTTTTGCTCAACCACCTGGCGCATCTCATCCAGGTATGCATGCAGCTTGCTGATGCCGCTTTCGGTGAAGTTGGGAACAGCCAGTTCCAGCGCCAGCTCTTCCATGTGATAGCGAATGGTCAAAACTTCATTCGTGGCCTGGGAGGAGAATTCCTCCACACAAGGGGAGTGGTGTGGATCCTGGCGGATAAGCCCCTCGCTTGTGAGGCGACGCACGGCGTTATTGACAGGAATGATGCTCACACCCAAGTTTCTAGCCAGGTCTGTCAGGCTAATTTTTTGGGAGGGTAGCAGATCGCCACTTAAGATGGCTTCTTTAATGGCTTCGTAGGCGAAGTCTTCTCGAGAAAGAGGGACTGTTTTGATAAGAGAAGGAAAATTCGTCATAGCACCCAACATTCTTTATGTTTTATAAAATATATTATATAGCCAAGTTAAAAGCGCGTCAACCGGCATTAAGTGGCGTTAACAATTGGTCCTTGCTTGGAAAAAATGCGCATAGCCATCACAGCGCCATGCTTTTTGGGTAGTAAACGAACTGAAAGCGAATTGTGTACCCCTAACCGCCTTTGATTCCACAAACAATTCTGGCTAGTAAGCAATCAGAGCCGTATGGGGCTCTGATTTGTTATTGTATATTTTTCGCGAAGTGGCGATTCTAAGGTAACCAAACCCGATCTTACAAGCTCACTCTCTACAGGCTGGCGACTTTGGACGCAAAGGCAGCCACTTTAGCATTGAATTCTTCAGGATTAATATAGAAGAAGACATGCCCGCCAGTTTCAAAGGTGTGTGATTCTTTATAGACCTCGGGGTTGGTATTAGCAGGGTAATACTTGGTGGCCAGGTCCTTGCCGTTGGCTGTCACAGCTGAATTCGCACCCATGAAAAGGATCGGGACTGTCACCTTGGGCAGCATCTCGAAGCCATTCTGATGGACCATATCGCTGTAGATGGCAAAGGCGATGTATGCTGGGGTCTTCATAAATTCATTCGTGCACCACTCCAATTTGGAGTCGTCGTGCCCACCGAAGACCATCTTGGCAAAGTATGCGCAGTAGCCCAGGTTGTCGTTATAGGA
>CAYVRH010000115.1:0-4920 GCA_964452955.1 uncultured Anaerolineaceae bacterium
GATCTCAAAGTAGCCGGCACCAAGGATGCAATCCTCATGGTCGAAGCTGGTTCCAGCGAAGTGACCGAAGTTCTTATGGTGGAAGCTCTTGAACTGGCCCACAAGTCCATCGTTCCGATTTGCGAAACCCAGGAACAAATGGCCGCTGAAATTGCCAAACCCAAGCGCGAAGTCACTCTCTTTGAGAAGGACGAAACCCGCTTTGATCTCGCAAAAGCTGCCATTTTCGACCGCATGACAGCGATTCTTGATCAACCCTATAAAAAAGAAGACCTTTATGGTGGAATCGCGGAGCTCAAAACTGCTTACCTCCAGGAAATGGCAATCCAACTTAATCAACAGGATTCTTCCGAATCCGCTGAGCTAACTGCTGAACAAACCGCTACTTATAGCCAGGCCTTTGATGAAGCTGAGCGAATGATTGTCCGTGATCGCATTCTGAATGAAGGCAAGCGCCCAGATGGCCGCAAGCTGGATGAAGTACGCGAGATTTACTGCGAAGTGGATATTTCTCCTCGTGCCCATGGTTCTGGCCTCTTCACCCGCGGCGAAACCCAGGTACTCACCCTGGCTACCTTTGGTACCCCCAAGGAAGCCCAGGAACTTGATGGTCTCGTAACCGCAGAATCTAAACGCTATATGCACCACTACAACTTCCCGCCCTACAGCACCGGTGAGACCAAACGCATTGGCGGCCAGAGCCGCCGCGAAATCGGTCATGGTGCCCTGGCGGAACGCGCTTTGCTGCCTGTTCTTCCTGACGAAAAAGCTTTCCCCTACACCATGCGCCTTGTTTCTGAGGTTATGGGCTCCAACGGCTCCTCCTCAATGGGTTCTGTCTGTGGTTCCACGCTGGCTCTCATGGATGCCGGTGTGCCGATTAAAGCCCCCGTCTCCGGTGTGGCCATGGGCCTCATCAAGGAAGACGAGCGTTATGTAGTGCTTACCGACATCCTCGGAACTGAAGACCATCTTGGTGATATGGATTTCAAGGTTGCTGGCACCCGTAATGGCATCACTGCCCTGCAGATGGACATCAAAATCAAGGGTATTACTCCCGCGATTATGGCCGAATCCCTCGACCGCGCCAAGGTAGCCCGCTTCCATATCATGGATAAAATGCTGGAAGCTATCGCTGAACCCAACAAAACCCTCAAGCCGCATGCCCCGCGCATCGAAACTGTGAAAGTGCCAGTTGATAAGATTGGTGCCATTATCGGACCTGGCGGCAAAAACATCCGCAGTCTGCAGGAAGAAACCAACACCAAGATCGATATCGATGATGATGGTACGGTTTATATTGCTTCTGTTGATGGTATTGGCTTTGATGAAGCCCGCGACCGCATCCTCGGTCTGACCGAATCCGCCGAAATCGGCAAGATTTACACTGGAAAATGCGTACGCGTGACTGATTTTGGTGCATTCATCGAAATCATGCCCGGTGTGGATGGCCTCTGTCACATTTCGCAGCTTTCCACCGAGCGCGTAGCCACTGTTGAAGATGTTGTAAAAGTTGGCGACGAACTCACCGTTATGGTGATCGATGTCAGCCCCGATGGCAAGGTACGGCTCTCCCGCCAGGCTTTGCTTGAAGGTTGGACGGCTGATGAAGCCCGCGAACATGACAACGCCAATCGCAGCAAGAGTCAGTCTCACCGTGGTGACCGCTCCTCTGGTGACCGCCGTGGCGGCGATAGCCGTGGTGGAGACCGCCGTGGTGGTGACCGCCGTGGTGGCGAGCGCAAGTTCAATCGCTAAAACCTAGAGCTAACAAAAAGTTTAGAGACCGCCGAAAGGCGGTCTTTTAATTGATAATAGTGCATCCCCAAACGGGCTTGCGGAACCTAAATTGCCTGAATCAGATTCACGGATTCGGCATATAATTGTTTCATGAGTGCCAGTTTTCTTAGACTTCGAGCGCGTTATGGGATCTTTTACGGTCTCATCGCTGGATTAGGCTTCGCATTCTTTACCTGGTTTTTGGATGCGATCGGCCTGGCAACTGCGCATGCTGCCTATCCATTTCTCAAACTCATCAGCGGAATGCTGGTTACACTGCCAGTGTTTATATTGGTTGGCTGGTTGACTACCAAAACAAATAGCCATATCGTTGGGCTCATTCTCTGGGGAATCTTGAGCCTTTGGGCATTTACGGCTTCATTCCTGACACAGTACGATTTTCTACCACGTTGGTACGCCCTTTTGCATGAACCAGTGGCAACTTTGGTTAGACCCTCAATTCCATCCTACTTTGCGGCTTTACTATTGACAGTGGGAGCCATCCTGATGATGTTTGCTTTTTTGATCACGGGCTTGCTTGAAATCAACTTGATCGAGTCCACCTTGGCCAGCAGCTCAGGCGGCTCAAAATTTATGGCCGCGGTTGTTATCGTCACCTTAATGGGGTTGGCAGGAAACCAGGTGGATACATTTACCTACCGTAATTCTCGTCTATCCATCAAATCTTTTCATGAACTGATCACCCTTGTCAATAGCCCGGAAGGGCAGGCCATGGATGAGAAAACTCAAACCATACATAATTTTGGGGCTGTGACTGCATTGGGTATGGAAAATCTATCTAAGCCATATCGCTTTTTCCTGATCAAGGACATGACTGGTGACTATGGATCTATTGACTTGATGATTGAGCTTGGAAACACCTGGGGGAAGTGCATTGCCAGCAATCGCGAAGCATCTTTTTGCTCGCCAACATATTTTAAGTATCAGGCACCCAGCTACTTCTTATGAGTAGAATGTTTACCCTGGTTAAGGACTTGCTTAATCTAATTAACCAGATCTTAACTCAAAAAAGCATTATTTTTGAAATTGGAACCGCCCTCAAAACCTATGGTGTTATAATTTACCCCTAAATTTACTTACCTCTAATATGAACACGCACTCTACTAATGCAATTGCTGAATATCGCTGAAACCATTTTAAGGAATTAATTAATGGCAAATGAACTACTAAATGTGCAAGGCCTCGAAACAGTATTTAACACACCGGGCGGAACAATTCACGCTGTAAACGGTGTAGATTTTTTTCTCAAAGAGGGTGAAACCCTTGGTGTAGTGGGTGAAAGTGGCTGCGGGAAGAGCGTCAGCATGCTTTCCTGCCTCAGGCTTGTTCCAATGCCCCCCGGAAAAATTATCAGCGGGGTGGCAAACTTTAAAGGCAAAGACCTGCTTTCAATGCCGGATGAAGACCTCAGGCACATCCGTGGCGGACAAATCGCCATGATTTTCCAGGATCCCATGACTTCCCTGAACCCAGTGATGACCATCGGGCGTCAGATGGAAGAGCCTTTGCTCCTGCACATGGGCATGAATAAAGAACAAGCGCGCAAGCGTTCGATCGAATTGCTTGAGCAAGTAGGTATCCCCCGGGCAGGTGACCGGCTGAAGGACTATCCGCACCAGTTTTCGGGCGGTATGCGCCAAAGAGTAATGATTGCCATGGCGCTTTCCTGTAATCCACAAATTCTGATCGCGGATGAACCGACCACCGCGCTGGATGTAACCATCCAAGCCCAGATCGTGGAGTTGGTTATCCGCTTGCGCGAGCAGTTGGGCATGGCCATTATTTGGATCACCCACGACTTGGGTGTGGTAGCCAGTATTGCCAAACGCGTTATGGTCATGTACGGTGGCTATGTCATTGAAGAAGCACCGATCAAAAAATTGTACAGTGATCCCCAACATCCTTACACTATTGGCTTGTTGGGCTCCTTGCCCTCAACGCAACGCGGCAAGCGCCATCGCCTCTTCTCTATTGAAGGTATGCCACCTGTGCTCTACCGCAAACCTCAATCTTGTCCATTTGCTCCGCGTTGCCAATGGGTACAACCCATCTGCCGCGAGCAGTTGCCACCCCTCGAAGATGTAGATACGAACCATACTGTGCGTTGCTGGGTGGATATCAAGACCGGGAAGGTGCGCGCATGACAGTCTCAGATCAAGTTCTCGTCAAAGTTGAAAATTTAAAGATGTATTTTCCGATCTACTCTGGCGTTTTTCAACGCAAGGTAGGCGATGTAAAAGCTGTCGATGATGTAAGCTTTGAAATCTACGAAGGTGAGACCCTCGGCTTGGTAGGTGAGTCGGGTTGCGGCAAGACCACGACTGGACGCGCGATTATCCAACTCTACAAACCAACCGCTGGACATGTCTGGTTTGAAGGCAAGGATCTTGCCACGCTCAAATCAGAAGAAATGCGCCTGGTCCGCCAGAATGTTCAGATGATCTTTCAGGATCCTTACGCCAGCCTAAATCCACGTATGACACTGCGCGAAATCATTGGTGAACCCATTCTAGCTTTTGGCGCTGCAACAGGTAAAGAAATTGATGACCGTGTGGCGGATCTACTCAAACTGGTCAAGCTTTCACCCGACTTTATGGGCCGCTACCCGCACGAATTCTCAGGTGGTCAGCGTCAGCGTATTGGCATTGCCCGCTCCCTGGCTATGAACCCGCAGTTTATTGTTTGTGATGAACCCATCTCTGCCTTGGATGTCTCCATTCAAGCGCAAGTGATCAACTTGTTCGAAGATCTGCAGCAGCAACTTGGGCTTACCTACCTCTTTGTTGCCCATGACCTCTCCATGGTTCGCCACATCAGCAACCGCGTGGCGGTCATGTATCTTGGTATCGTGGCTGAACTTGCGGATAGGGATGAAATTTACGGTAATCCCTTACATCCCTACACCAAAGCCTTGTTATCTTCCATTCCGATTCCTGATCCAAAATACTACGAGACCCGCAAACGCATCGTTCTCGAAGGGGACGTGCCCTCACCGGCCAATCCGCCTTCTGGCTGCCGTTTCCGCACTCGCTGCCCCATTGCCGACGCCCATTGCGCGGAAGAACGCCCTTAAATGCGAGAGGTCACACCAGGCCATTTTGTGGCTTGTTTCAAAGTTTA